>NZ_JCACKS010000067.1:0-11534 GCF_059505505.1 Pelatocladus sp.
TACGTTACCAGATTTTTGCTCTTCTCTAGCAAGTTTTACCGCTCTAGAAAAAAACAAACTATCTAAAGTGAGGGAAAATTATTGAAATGTAGTTCGTAGTGAGGACTTTAGTCCTCAAATAAGGACTAAAGTCCTCACTACAAACTGTTCCACTTATTTGATGAGATTAGCTGCTGCGATCACTGCTTGACCAAGTGATAATCCACCGTCGTTACAGGGAGTTAGGCTATGAGTCAGTATGTTAATATCTGAGGTTTTAAGGTAATTAGTGACTTGTTCTAGTAGGATACGGTTTTGAAATACTCCTCCGCTTAAAACGATGGTCTTGATATGATGTTGTTGAGAGAGGTAATTAACCATGTTGACTATGGTTTGAGCTAAACCTATGTGAAATTTTGTAGCTATAACTTTTAGATCAGTTTGCTGTTGTAGATCATCTAATAAGGCTTTCCACATTGGACTTGGGTCTATACAGTAAATATTATCTAAAATGCGAATTTCAAAAGAATATTTTTGATTTTCTTCAGGATTATTTAAGATATTCTGATCAACTAAAGCTTCCATTTCTATTGCTGCTTGTCCTTCATAATTACATTCTTCTCGGCATATACCGATAGCAGCAGCTACGGCATCAAATAAGCGCCCTACCGAGGAAGCTAAGGGAGAATTGATATTTTTTGATACTAATTGATTGAGAAGTGGTAGGGGTTTATTTTCTAGGAATTTGATGATTTCTAAATCACCATATTTACTTGTGATTTCTTCCCAGGTAAAGGCTGAGATTAATTGAGCGTATGTGTTACGCCAAGGTTGGTAAATTGCCTGTTCTCCGCCGATCATGGCTACAGGTTTAAATGTTGCTAGTCTTTGAAAATCACGGTAATTTGCTAAGAGAAATTCACCACCCCAAAGTGTGCCATCTTCACCGTAACCTAAACCGTCTAAGGCGATACCTAATACAGGTAATGTATCCAAAGGAAGATTATTTTCAGCCATGCAAGCGGCTATATGAGCGTGATGATGTTGGGTAGAATAAATTTGAATTTGATTGGCTGATCCTAGTTCTTGACCGAGTTTTGTAGAGAGATATTCGGGGTGTTTATCGAGTGCGATCGCGTAGCGTCTCCCTTTTGGGAGAATCGCCTCTGGTTTATGCTCGAATAAATTTAAGTATAAGTTGAGAGTATTTTTATAGGCTGTAAAGGTGGCTGCATTTTCTAAATCTCCCAAGTGTTGAGATAAAATTGCTTGTCCATCCTTTAATAAACAAAAGGTATTTTTTAACTCGCCACCCATCGCTAAAATTGGCGGAGTGTGATCAAATCCGGGTGGTAATTTAATTGGTGCTGGTGCATATCCTCTAGCGCGGCGAATAGTTTGTATTTGATTACCAACTACCCGCACCACCGAATCATCTACGCGGTTAACAATTTCTCGGTTATGTAAGAGGAAATAATCAGCAATTTGACTTAATTTATTTCGCGCTTCATCGTTATTTATACATTGTGGTTCATCGGAAATATTCCCGCTAGTTAAAACAATTGGGCGGTTCATGCGCTTGAGAATTAAGTGATGCAAAGGTGTGTAAGGTAGCATGAAGCCAAGAGTATTTTGTCCTGGGGCGACAGAAAGAGACAAGGGAGTGAGGGGAGTGTGGGGAGATAAGGAGGAAAGATTACTCCCTTGTCCCCCATGTCCCCTTAGTTCCCTCACCTGCAACAGAACAATAGGTGCGACAGGACTTTGCAATAATTCTCTTTCTTTATTGCTGATGGTGCAGTATTTCTCAATGATTTCTAAATCCCGCGCCATTAAAGCAAAGGGTTTGTGATATCGTTGTTTGCGCTGGCGGAGTTTTTGCACAGCAGTTTCATTTGTCGCGTCGCAAGCGAGATGAATTCCACCTATACCTTTGATGGCGACAATTTCGCCTCTCTGCAATAAAGTACACACAGCATCAACATCATCCAACATGGAAAACATGGAAGCTGTAATTGGTTTACCATCAGCACGTTCTAATGTTGCTTTCGGCCCGCAGACATGACAAGCTACAGGTTGAGCATGAAAGCGACGGTTTTCAACATCGTTATATTCTTTCGCACACTCTGCACACATAGCAAAAGCTGCCATGCTGGTGTTGCAACGGTCATAAGGAATGGCACGAATAATACTCAGGCGGGGGCCGCAATGGGTACAATTTGTGAAAGGATAACGATACCAGCGACTATAAAAATCAAAAATATCAGCTTGACATTGGGGACAAGTAGCAGCATCGGGGGCAATTTCTGTTTTTACAGTACTATTAATACTGTGAGAAATGACAAAATCATCAAATAAAATTTCTGTTTGATAACGCTTGCGTGTGAGTTGATTAATTTTTGCCAGAGGTGGACATTCTTGTTGTAATCTTTTGATAAATTCTGCTATTGATGCATCAGTTCCAGAAGCACGAATTAAAACGCCTTCACCATCATTACAAACATCACCACGCAATCCACAAGCTTTTGCTAATCGATATACAGTCGGGCGAAATCCTACTCCTTGAACAGTACCACGTACTCGAATTTCTTCAGTAGTCATTTGTGATTCAGGATCGGGGAATGGGGATCAGGGATCGGGGATCAGGAAAGAAAAATTCCCCCTTGTCTTCCCCTTCCCTTATGTCTTTGCAATAGAAAATTACGAATTATCTATAGACCTCTTGCAAAAATATTTTTACCCCACCCTAACCCTAAGCGTAAACGGGGAGGGAACTAAATCTTCCCCCCGTTCACGGGGGGATTGAGGGGGGTTCATTCGACTTTTGCAAGAGGTCTTATGGTATTGTCCACAGCAAAACTCGGTTATTTCCAGAGTCAGCAATTACTGCTGTTTTCCCAACAACTTTGATTCCATAACACCAATTCAAACTATCTCGCCTTGGTTGTCCAAAATCGCGATTTTCTCCTTTACTGGTAAAATTATTTTGTCCTGCGATCGCATTAGCCGCAGCCCCTTGTAAAGATAAAATTGACTCAGGCTTTTGCCAACCTAATAATCGAGAATTAGCAGTATCGGCTACTAATAACCAATCATCAACAGCATCAACACCATAAGGCATACTTAAACTACTCGCACTAGGAAAGTAAACTCCTTGATTAATCTCAACAACATCAAAACTTTTCTGTCCTAACACTACCGCACAAGGAGTATTATTTTCTGTAGGCATTCCTTCCCAAATCATCACACGATTATTACCTGCATCTGTGATAACTAAATTATCTCTCCAAAAGGTAATATCGTGACACCAACGCATACTAGAAGCAGAAGGACTACCGCCACCATTTTCATTACGTAATGTCATATCCGGTTGTCCCAAAACTAAATCTGCTGGTTGATTATTTTCTTCTGGAAGTTGATTCCAAACTAATACCCGGCGATTACCTGTATCGGCTACAAATAATTTTCCTTGGTGATAGAAAACCCCATAACACCAATTGAGAGAATTTGCTGCTGCTTCTTGCTTACCTTGATTTGCTTCGTAATCACTAAAATTTACTTGTCCTAAAACTAAATCTGCTGGGACATTGCTGTCTTCTGGTACTTTTTTCCAAATCAAAACGCGGTGATTCCATGCATCTGCGATCGCCATTCCTTCACTACAGCGACAAATTCCTGTTGGTACACTCAAAGTTGTCTTTCCTGGTGTACTTTTAGCATTTTGTCCTTCACAATGAAAGTCTGGTTGTCCAATTACCCAGTCAGCAGGTTGACTATCTTGGGTTGGTAAATTTTGCCATCCTAATAAGCGATGATGTCCTGTATCTGCAACCCATAAAGGCCCATTTTCTGATATTAAACAAGCTGCACGAGGACCGAACATTTCAATGGGACTAGGTAAAACAGGAGTTGCTAATTCCTCCGGTTTCATGATTCTACCTAAAATTACTTCTGCACCATTAGGTGATAATGGTAAATTGTGAGCATGTAATGCTGATGAAAAATTCATTTAAAAACCAATAAATTTAATTTACCGCAATAACATGATTTATTTCTGGACAATATGTTTTAATTGTTTGTTCAATTGCTTGAGATAAAGTTAGTGTGGAAGCTGGACAATTACTACAAGTACCGATTAATCTTAGTTCTACTATATCTGGTGCTTTAATTGCCACTAATTCTACATCTCCATGATGGCTTTTTAAACTAGGACGGACTTCTTCTAAAGCTTGTTGAATACGTTGTTGTAAAGGTGGTTTTGGTGATTTGACTAGTTCATGATAAAGTAGCACCCCATAGACTATTTCGTCTTGAACAGCATTACGTAAAACTGATATTGATTCTTGTTTCACACTTTTAATTAAACGGGTTAGCGCTTCTTTATGTAAATCTTCGATAGCACGTTTTAATCCTATAGCTACACATCTTTGGCTTTCTTCCCACTCAGATATTATCGCTTCAAAACGGCTAATTTCTTTTACTAATTCTTCCAAGTTTGTCATTAGTTAGTGATCATATAAATAATAATTGTGTAGACAATACGGTTTGGATAATATAAATATACGAACATTTAAATCCTGTAGAGACGTTGCACTGCAACGTCTCTACATTTCCAAATCATGACGAAAAATTATTAAACGAACCGTATTGATTTTGTAGAGATACGATAAAAATCGTCAGGGCTATTTCATTCTCATCCAGCCCGCTTCATAATTAATTGGTGAGGCTAATAGCAAAACTCGGTTAAAACCGACTGTTGATTGGTAATTTAGTCCATATCAACGGACTTAAACTATTAGCCGGTGAACTTTAGTTCAGGGTAGTTTATGTCTAGAATAGACCTCTTGCAAAAATATTTTTACCCCACCCTAACCCTAAGCGTTTACGGGGAGGGAACTAAATCTTCCCCCCGTTCACGGGGGGATTAAGGGGGGTTCATTCGACTTTTGCAAGAGGTCTAATGAAATAATTAAGACTAGAGACATGAAATTTCGCGTCTTTACTTCATGCGGAAATCTTGAAGTAAAAAAGGCATAATAGTACCTGTTGTGATACTCGATACTATTACTGTTAACCATAATGGAATATGTAAAAACAATGGAACAATTAGTAAAAGTAAGCCGATGCTAGCACCAATAGCGGTTTGCTGCCAAAAATACTTCGGATCACGTATTAATTTACCCTTCAAAAATAACTTAGCAGAAAACCAGCCAATTTCTAACATAAAACCTCCTAAAATTTGGGACAAAAATTTAGTAAGAATAATCCTAATAATATGGCTGGAATAACTCCAGCAGGGGCAAATAATCCACCAATTGTGGCAGCAAAATTATAACCTAATTCTTCTCCAGCTAAAATTATGCCGCCAATCGCACCCCCGACTACAGAGAAGCCAGTCGCTATTAATAACCATATAAATCCTGTGAATAGGTTCACATCACCAGATGCTAAAGTTGTAAGTATATCTGTCATGATTTTTCTCCTTTTGGTTCATAATTCTTCCAAGACTTGGGTTACTACTTGGGCTTGTTCTCTATATCCATGCTGAGTAAAAATTTCCCAAGCTTGTTGATAGTAATTACGTGCTTGTATAAGATTTCGATTATTACCTATTTCTGGTTGGTTTAAATCATCAGGTAAGTTTAATAAAGCATTAGCTTTGTTGGCAATAGTGTTAGCGTATTCTATTGGTGTATCTTTGGAATTACGCACTTTTAATGCTTGATCATAAGCTGCGATCGCTCGCATCAAGTTATCCAAGGGATGAGATGATGGTAAATATTGCAGCGCATTACCCAAATTATTCTGCAACATCGCATATTCTCTGGGATGATCAATCAGATGAATATGTTTCAGTGCAGCTTCAAAAGTTTGTACCGCCAACCCTTCAAATAAATATTGCTGTTGGGAACCTCCTGACATAGAAAGGTAAGCGATCGCAATATTGTTATGTAAAATTGCATATTCCTGCGGGTATTTTTCCCAAGTAAATACTCGCAAAGCATCCTGATATACCTGAATGCTATCTCCGATCTGTACTAAGTTGAATGGTACTAAAGACTGTAGCACCAAGCCATAGTTCATTTGGGCTTCCGCAAGTTCTTCTGATGAGGCGAATTCTTGCAAAATAGGTAATGCTTCTGTGTACAAAACTTGCGCTTGCAATAAAAATTCTTCTGTATCGTTCGGTATTGATCTTAGCGCTCCAGCGCTTCCTATTTTCGCTCGCGCTTTCAGCAAAAAGTTATCATCATCACATAAATTTTCTGCTTCTTGATATAGGGCGATCGCATTCCATAAATCTTGAGTAGTTTTTGGCTTTTTGACAAAACCATGTGCCATCTCAATCAGCATCTCAATTTTATCTTTTATTGATGCGGATTCAGAACTAATAGCAGCAATTGCTGCTTTGACTGCGGTATCGCTAATACTTGGAGTCATCTGATTTGGGATTTTGGATTTGAGATTTTGAATTAATTCCATAGATGAATCCGAGGGGAACATCCCATTTTAAATATATCGCGCTTGGGTTTAAACTCTTAGCTAATAGCACAAGTCGTCTTCATGCGACTCAAATAAATCAAGTAGACTGCGATTTCAATTGTAGGCGGGTTTTTTGAACTACTATCAGACCTCACTAATATAAATTAGCTGCTCATAAAAATCTAGTAGATAGACATCACTATTTATCTCAATCTTAATCTATTAATTTTTTGTTAACTATTTGTCAATTAGTAATAAATACTTTGTTGATATATAATCGCAGTCTATACATAAACCGAATGTTAATTGTGTTGCAAAATCAAATATTACAAATGTTTTTTATTAACATTCTCTGAGCATTATGAGTATATTTACAATATTCATTTGTGGAGTTCATCAATAATGGATATACTTAATTATATTGAACTGCCAACTATTATCTGTATGCTTAATATAGAAAAATTGCGGATACGATATGTTGTTAATCAATATCCTATTCATGTATTTGCTGTTACTAAAAAATATATGTTTGTTATTGAATTAGATTGATTAACTACATTAATTTTTGTTGAACTGTGTAGAATTTAAACTGAATGTATTTGATATTGAAAAATAAATTGTTCCTGAAACTTGAGATTCTACAAGTTTTTTAAGTGGGCATCATGAACTGGGTTTGCTACTAACTTAATCCCCAATCCCTACAAACACACAGCCAATGACTAACCTATTATGGCTACAAGGTGGTGCCTGTTCAGGCAACACTATGTCATTTTTAAATGCAGAAGAACCAACTGTCTGCGACTTAATATCCGACTTTGGTATTAACGTACTATGGCATCCTTCCTTGGGACAAGAACTAGGAGACCATCTGCAAGGGATGCTGTGGAATTGCGTTTTAGGTAAAATCCCTGTAGATATCTTGGTATTTGAAGGTAGTGTAGTTAATGCCCCTAATGGTACAGGAGAATGGAATCGCTTTGCCTATCGCCCGATGAAAAATTGGGTTAGCGATCTAGCAAAAGTCGCTAAATATGTAGTAGCAGTCGGCGATTGCGCTACTTGGGGAGGAATTCCCGCGATGGAACCCAACCCTAGTGAATCCAAAGGTTTACAATTTCTCAAACGCCAAAAAGGTGGTTTTTTAGGGTCAGATTATCGTTCCAAAGCCGGAGTACCTGTAATTAATATTCCTGGATGTCCCGCCCACCCCGATTGGATAACGCAGATATTAGTGGCGATCGCCACTGGTAGAATTGGCGATATTACCCTTGACGAATTCCATCGTCCCCAAACTTTCTTCAAAACCTTCACTCAAACAGGTTGTACCCGCAACATTCACTTTGCATATAAAGCAAGCACTGCGGAATTTGGTCAACGTAAAGGTTGTCTGTTCTACGACTTGGGTTGTCGTGGTCCCATGACTCATTCTTCTTGTAACCGCATCTTATGGAACCGCGTTTCTTCCAAAACCCGTGCTGGAATGCCTTGTTTGGGTTGTACCGAACCAGAATTTCCCTTCTTTGACCTCAAACCGGGAACTGTATTTAAAACTCAAACTGTCATGGGAGTTCCCAAAGAACTACCACCAGGAGTCAAACAAAAAGACTATGCTCTACTTACCGTAGTCGCCAAAGATGCAGCCCCAGCTTGGGCAGATGAAGACTTTTTCTTAGTTTAGTTCGTAGTAAACACGCTTTGTGCTTACTACAAAACAATCATTAAAAGGAAAGGAGAATGGGAACTCAAATATTAGACATCTCACCCGTGGGGAGGGTAGAAGGCGATTTAGATGTGCGGGTGGAAATCGAAGATGGACAAGTAGTCAACGCCTGGACTCACGCCGAACTCTTCCGAGGATTTGAAGTTATTCTACGTGGCAAAGATCCCCAAGCCGGGTTAATTGTCACACCTCGTATTTGTGGAATTTGCGGTGGTTCTCACCTCACCTGTGCATCTTGGGCATTGGATACCGCTTGGGAAACAGAAGTTCCACCCAATGCGATTTTAGCCAGAAACCTCGGTCAAATAGTCGAAACAATTCAAAGTATACCCCGCTATTTTTACGGTTTATTTGCGATCGATCTCACCAATAAAAAATACCAAAACAGCCGTTATTATCAAGAAGCAGTCCGTCGCTTTGCTGCCTTTACTGGCAAGCATTACGAAATCGGTGTCACAATTTCTGCGAAACCAGTAGAAATTTATGCCCTTTTGGGTGGTCAATGGCCCCATTCTAGTTACATGGTTCCCGGTGGCGTGATGTGCGCCCCCACTCTCACCGATATTACCCGCGCCTGGTCAATCCTAGAATACTTCCGCACCAATTGGTTAGAACCTGTGTGGTTGGGTTGTTCCTTGGAACGCTATGAAGAAATCCAGACCTATGATGACTTCATGGCTTGGTTGCATGAAAATCGTAATCATCGCCAGTCTGACTTGGGTTTTTATTGGCGCATGGGTTTAGATATTGGTCTAGATAAATTTGGTGGCGGTGTAGGTAAATACGTTACTTGGGGATATTTACCCCATGAAGATAAATACCAAAAACCGACTATCGCCAGCCGTAATGCTGCCATGATCATGAAAAGTGGAGTGTACGACAGTTACAGCGACACTCACACCTTGATGGATCATACCTTTGCCCGTGAGAATACAACTCACTCTTGGTACGAAGAAGGTACAGGAGACATTCACCCCTTCGATCGCACCACCAACCCCATCGCCAAAAATCATAAAGACTTCAACGGTGCTTATTCTTGGTCAAGTGCAGTCCGTCACAACGAATATGGACGTTTAGAAGCTGGCCCCTTAGCAAGACAATTGGTCGCAGGTGGTACACACGGCGAATCTTGGCAACATTATGATGGATTTATCCTTGATGTTTTCAAGCGGATGAGCGGCCCCAGCGTTCATCTTCGTCAGTTGGCACGGGTTCACGAAATTGTCAAGTTGTATCGCCAAGCCGAACGCTGTTTGCGCGAATTCAAATTAAATGAACCTTGGTACATCAAACCCAAACAAAAAGATGGGCGTGGTTGGGGTGCAACAGAAGCAGCGCGGGGTTCCCTGTGCCACTGGGTAGAACTAGAAGATGGCAAAATCAAGAATTACCAAGTCATCGCCCCTAGTACTTGGAACATCGGACCCCGTGACGCCGAACAAAAGCTTGGCCCCATTGAGGAAGCCTTAATGGGTACACCCATTGCTGATCCAGCTGACCCTATAGAAGTAGGTCATGTCGCCCGATCATTTGATTCTTGTTTAGTGTGTACAGTTCACGCCCATGATGCCAAAACAGGCGAAGAACTGGCACGTTTTCGCACGGCATAATCTCGTTTTAACTTGAAGTCTTAGAGGTTGTTTGAAAAGTGATTGGCTGTAATTTTAATTACATTATTACCCCCCTTAATCCCCCCTTATAAAGCTACGGTGTACACACAAGTCAAAATTTTTCATGTTGAAACTGTATCCCGCCTAGAACTAAAGTTCCAGGCTCATAGCGAAAGTCCACTCAAGTGGACTGGAACAAACTTTTTTTTGAGTCCTCTTCAGAGGACTTGCGCTATGAGACTCGGAATAAATTCCGAGGCGGTACAGATGCGCTCAACCTAGATTTGTGTGTACACCGTAGCCCTTATAAAGGGGGGAAACAAGAGAAATCCGGTTCCCTCCCCTTATAAACTGCGGTGTACACATAAATCCTCTGATCCCTCTAAATCCCCCTTTTTAAGGGGGACTTTGATTCTAGTTCCCCCTTTTTTAAGGGGGGTTAGGGGGGATCAAAACGCTACTAGGCAACTTTATAAGACTTCTGTGTACACCGCAGCCCCTTATAAAGGGGAGGGTTAGGGTGGGGTAAAAAATATTTGATACATCAATCATGACTTTTCAAACATCCTCTTAGTGTCTTAGTGGTTAATAAAATTTATTTTTGAACCACCAAGGCACTAAAGACACGAAGAAAACTGAAAATTTATAAGGTAAGCTAGTGTCTAATTCAGAATTACACAATCATCTCGCTGGTCTTCCTGAAGCAGTGTTGCAAGAGTTCACACAATGGTGTGTGCTGGAACAAGCAACAGCAGCAGGATACGAATTTACTCCAGATCTGGTGAAGTTAAAGAACCTGGAGACTGTAGATTATATTCAAGAATTGGTTGGTCAATTTGCCGATGCTACCAGAAAATCGATTGAGGGAAGTATGGCGATTATGGTAGCAGGTAAGCAAGCTGACAATCATGCTTTACCTGGGATAGCAGCGATCGTTGATTTTATTTCTCTCTATGTCAAATATTTAGTTCCTAAAGGCCCAAAAAATGAACTACCAACAGACGAGAAGCTAAACTTAGCATCACAAGAACAGTTTGAGCAACTTTGTCAAATCGCCAAAAAACATAGTGTAGAAATTTAACGCCTCGCGGAAGTCCCCACTCTCAATAGACCTCTTGCAAAAGTCGAATGAACCCCCCTCAATCCCCCCGTGAACGGGGGGAAGATTTAGTTCCCTCCCCGTTTACGCTTAGGGTTAGGGTGGGGTAAAAATATTTTTGCAAGAGGTCTAATGTATTAGACCATTTCACGTTAATCACGATACACATAAATTTTGTAGAGACGCGATATATCGCGTCTCTACAGGGTCTGTATTTGTATCAGATGTTTTGTGAAATGGTATTAGACCTCTGTGAAAACTAATGTAGAGACGCGTAGCAAGATCCCCCAGGGTAATTTCGCGTCTCTACAAGGATTTTGGGTAACTTTAGTTCAGGGCGGTTTATGTCTAGAGTGAAATAGCCCTGATGGGAAGGTATTCTAGTGAAATTTCATGAAAAAAAGAGATTTACAATATTTAAGCCAGATTTTTAACTCAAAAATCTGTGTTATGACTTGTGAAGCTAATTTAAAATTCAAAAACCTGATTTACGAGTCGCAAAACTTGATTTACGAATTCAAAACTTGATTTACGAGTCGCAAAACCTGATTTACGAGTCGCAAAACTTGATTTACGAGTCGCAAAACCTGATTTACGAGTCGCAAAACCTGATTTACGAGTCGCAAAACTTGATTTACGAGTC
>NZ_JCACKS010000068.1:0-11462 GCF_059505505.1 Pelatocladus sp.
TCCTATTTCTGTTTCTCTCTAATCTCTTTTTACCGGGGGAGAGTGAAAAACTACAAAGCTGGTTGATATTTTAATTGCAACTGCACTTGATTTGATTAATCCTATACATTTAAAAAACTGGTTTACAAACTGTTGTTACTGTACTTCATAAACCTGCAATACGCTGTATATACCAAAAGTTTCAGGAACAGTATGAGCGGCACACAAAGCCATAACGACGTGGCAATCGTTATCGCCTTCAACTAGCAACACTTGATCTGTATCTTGCCTACAAACATCACTCATACCACTCACCGCACTTCAACATCCATATCAATAGCATCAGTGAGTGTCTCAGATGTATATTCTGTTGCCTTGATTGAGCCATTCTTGACATCAAGCCTGAAGAAAGCACCTAGTTCAGGATATTTATCCCATATACTGTCAAACCCTTTTATACAATCACGGCTATGTGTTGTGGCAAAAATTTGAACATTCAGCCTTTTTGAGAGCTGAAAAACAATGTCCCAAACTTTAGGTTGCACACTCCAGTGCAATCCATTTTCAAATTCATCAATTAAGAGAAGACCATTTCGAGCATTTACAAGAGCGACAATTATATGAAACAAACGGGTAATCCCATCTCCCATACTTTTGAGAGTTAATGGTTCATCTATTCCTTTAATTTTTACTAAAGGAATACGATTGTCACTTGCACGACCTCTACTAATGTCCTCTACAAAGGCGACTCCAGAAACTCGATCATCTATCAGGCGAAGCGCAGAAATAACTTCCGACTCTAAATCGGTCAAGCTCGTTAAATCCCAAAGAGCAGCTAATTTTCTACTCGGCATATTTTCTGTTGAAACAATTTGCCATGTGTATTTCAACTCAGATTCCTGCCGTTCATAAAGAATTCTAGAGTTACGTCGAATATCTTTCACATCCCTATCTAATCTAAAAAGTCTCCTCGTTCTTTCGCCTTCTTCTGCTACCAGAAAAACTTCAACATTAGATAGATCTTCATCAAACTGAACCTCAGAAATGCGAATTTTCCTGATTGTGCCTTCCTTATCATTTTTATTTTGATATACGGCAACACCAATATGAAGCTTGATGTTTGAGGAGACTTCCCCAAGAGAAATACCTTCTTCTCCTATTTTGGGCAATTCGTGACCGAAGAAAAGATGTCTCACAGGATTACCGAGAAAATTTTGAGAATGTGGTTGAGCTTCACTAAACCAAGTCTCTTGTCTGGACTCTACAAGATCAAGAAGGACGGTAGAAGAAGCATTGCTGACATAAAGTTCTATTGCTTCGAGAAAAGTACTCTTGCCAGCATTATTTCTGCCAACAAGCAGGTTGACACGACCTAACCTTTTAACTTCAAGGTGTTGAAAGAGCCTAAAGTTATTTATCTGAAAGGACTCCAGCATACAATATCTCCGTAATCCCTTCCAACTAGCTTACAAGATGCCTGACTTACAAGCATTGCTGAAAAATTGAAAGTGTATTTTCAAGGATATCTAAAGGCTAGATTTAAAAAACAAAATAGCTTAAATAGCTAGGGACAAAGAACTTGCGATAAAATTCTCAGGTTACAAAAATATATCATCCTATACAATGCAAATTAACTGGCAAAGCGTCAAAACCTACGAAGACATCGTTTATCATAAAGCCGATGGCATTGCCAAAATTACCATCAATCGCCCCCATAAGCGCAATGCTTTCCGTCCGAAAACTATCTTTGAACTCTATGATGCCTTTTGTAATGCTCGTGAAGATACTGCTATAGGCGTTGTATTATTTACAGGACATGGCCCACACATAGATGGCAAATATGCCTTTTGTGCTGGCGGTGATCAAAGTGTACGGGGACACGCAGGTTATGTAGATGATAGCGGTATTCCCCGGTTAAATGTATTGGATTTACAACGCTTAATTCGATCAATGCCAAAAGTAGTAATTGCTTTGGTAGCTGGGTATGCGATCGGGGGTGGACACGTTCTACATTTAATATGTGATCTGACTATTGCTGCTGACAATGCTATTTTTGGGCAGACAGGCCCGAAAGTGGGCAGCTTTGACGGTGGTTTTGGTGCTAGCTATCTGGCGCGGATTGTGGGACAAAAAAAGGCGCGAGAGATTTGGTTTCTCTGCCGCCAATACGATGCTCAACAAGCGCTGGAAATGGGCTTGGTAAACTGCGTTGTACCAGTGGAACAATTAGAAGTAGAAGGTATCGAGTGGGCTAAGGAAGTTTTAGAAAAAAGTCCGATCGCTATTCGTTGTTTGAAAGCAGCATTCAATGCTGATTGTGATGGACAAGCTGGTTTACAAGAACTTGCTGGTAATGCAACTCTACTTTATTACATGACAGAAGAAGGAGCCGAGGGGAAACAGGCGTTTTTAGAGAAACGTTCGCCTAATTTTAGGCAATATCCTTGGCTACCGTGAGAAGGATTATGTAGTCTGTCAAATTTGAACAAGAATTAGTAACAGTTTAAATAGCTAATTTTTACTTCACGTAAAGATATGAATGTATTCTTTATATCTTTGCGTGAAATCTGTAGGTAAATAACAACAAAATATATTAAGAATTTTCACAATTTTGATTGAGCGATCGCTTTTTTATAGCAGAATAAAATATACAGTTAAAAAAGATTGCTCATTCTTTTTAAGTCAACAAAGCTTATTAAAATAAAACACTCATTAATTACGCATGTAGTGATTTAGATATTCTTGCTAATTAATAATAGCGTATTTAGTAAAGTGCAATCAAAAATTGGAGGGTAAGAATTATGGCTACTCGCAATAATTCAGAAAGTAATTTATGGCAGAAAATACAACAAGATTCTGTTAGTTGGGGGTCTTTGATCCTTTGGGTTTTTGGTTTGGCTGTAATGTTAATTTTGGTGACAATGTTTGCTTCTGCTTAAGTTTCACGGAAGTTGTTGAGTTTCTGTTAATCTACTTCATCAACCAGATATTAGACCTTACTTTCTCTAAAAAATTAAACTGGAGAAGTGCGAACAGATAACTACCTACAACTTATGAATATTAAATTTTTGGCAACAGTTCTTGTGTTATCCATGAATAATTTAGCTGTTTCTGTACAAGCTCAAGAGCCTAATACTCAATTTACAGCTAAATCATCCAATCAAATTCTTAATGCCTGTGTTCAGAATCAAGCAGAAACTTTGCCAAATCCTTTTAGTGATGTACCAAACGATCACTGGGCTTTTAAAGCAGTAATGACAATGTATTACTGCGGTCCTTATCGCCAAGCGACACCGCCTGCTTTATTAAAACAGTCATCACCAACTCAAAATCAACAGCAATTTTTACAAAAATAGCAATTTCAAGAAGATTTTGTTGATAGTCGATTGTTATTTTATATTTGGAACAATCAACAATCAACAAAATTAATTTGAGAACTTCACTTAGATGAACTATCCAACCAAGAGAGAAAAGAATTAGCAAAAATGGCAGCTTGGGTGCGATCGCGTAGATTTAAGCGGCTGAAAATACTGGTAACGTGATTTTTTTGGCTTAAACGCTTGTCAGTTTATATTTAGTACTTACGTTTCAATCAAAATTGCAGTAATTATCCACATCAAAAACTAGGATCATGTTCATAATCCCAACAACGACCGTCACGCCAAGCTCTACCAGGATTATGTTCACATTCAGCTTTATTTGTTAACCAAGGAATAGATGTTGGATAAGAAGAGTTGGATGGGGAACTAAATTTATCAGTAATCAAATTTAACAATAAGGGATAAATAGCGTAGAGGCAAGTTGAGATAATAACACAAAATATTATGACAAATACTAGATTTCGAGAAAGCCAAGAAATCTTATTTGAGTAATACTGTAAAGATTGCTTTGATTTTTTGGTTTTACGTAAAGAGAACATAAAAAAATAAAAACTAAAATTCTGTATTAAGTATTTATTAAAGCAATTTTATTTGATATACAGTATCAGCATATTAAACTATTTTTTTATCATTGTATTTAATAAGAATTTCTTGAATTGGTCGTAATATTGTATACTTTTGAAACCACAATGTAGAAAATACTTGATTTCAATTTAAAAACTCTAAAAATTACTTGAACAATAGCCAAAAATCTAAGTTTAGGAGATGAAAAATCCTTAATTTTACCTACAGCATGTAGTTTTACATATGCTATTATCATGTATCGGAAAATATATTTATTGATGTTGTGAAAATCACCAAAAAAACTTTACTTTGGCTTTGTGTGGCTATCCTATTTTTTGCAGTCATGGGATGCGATCACTTGTTCCCTTCTGGCGATGTAGTAGAAAGAGTCAGCGATGGTGATACTCTCAGAATCAAGGACACAAAAGGTAATGAATTTACTGTTCGCTTTGCTTGTGTTGATGCGCCGGAAATACCTCATTCTACAAAAGAAAGACAAAGTAAAGCCGCAAGCGATCGCAACCAATTTACTTGGGGAACCAAAGCACAATCACGAGTTCAAGAATTAGTCAATCAAGGAAGCGATCGCGTTCAATTAACAATCACAGATAGCGATCGCTATGGACGCAAAGTTGCAGAAGTAAGGTTACGTAATGGTACTTTTATCCAAGAAATGTTAGTTCGCCAAGGGTTAGCACTAGTTTATCGTCCTTATTTAAATAAATGTCCTAGTAAAGAGATAATTCAACAAGCCGAAATTGAAGCGAAAGCAAATCGAAGAGGCGTTTGGAGTGATACTAAATTTGTAAAGCCTTGGGAATATAGGAGTCTTTACAAGTTAAAAGCTAAAAGTTAAAAGATTTCTCGTTCCTCTGTGATAGTAATCCAGAGGGATGGTTAACCGCCAACAACCAATAAATCAGTTAAGTACTTTAACAAAATTAATTACACATTTTTCAAGCTGTTAATAGTTCCCTATTCCCCGTTCCTTATTCCCCGTTCCCTGATAACTGAATTCAACATCAAATACTTCAGCAAAAGACTGTGCCACAGTGACGCGTACTTGCTGGCAAGTTATGTCTGGTATCCAGTCGGCTAAACTAGCTACAGGTTTATCAGCTATGCCACAAGGTACAATTTTCTCGAAGCCTGTCATATCAGGACAAACATTTAATGCAAAGCCATGCATGGTAATCCAACGGCTGACTTTAATCCCAATCGCAGCTACTTTGCGCCCTTCCACCCAAACACCAGTGAAACCAGAAATTCGCTCTCCTACTAAACCATATATTGCCAGTGAGCGAATTAATACTTCTTCTAATTGCCGCAAATACCAATGCAAGTCTTTTTGATAACGATGCAAATTTAAAATTGGATACCCTACCAGTTGACCGGGACAATGGTAAGTTACCTCTCCACCACGTTCAACTCTATACACATCATACGTAGTTTTGTCAAGGCCAAATTTGATAAATTCTGGCGTAGCTCCTTGCCCCAAAGTGTATACAGGCGGATGTTCTAGCAGGATTAACACGTCGTCTAGGTTGGGGTTTTTGATGCGCTCTTGCAGAAGCGATCGCTGCCACTCCAAGGCATCCAAGTATGACAATAACCCTTGGTCATATAGTAAACAACGGTATCTGTGTGAAGGAATACTACGGTTCATACCAAAAAATAACTAATTCTCAAGTTTAAAAGTATATAAATTTACAATAGCAAGTGGTAAATCTCAAGCTATGCAAAGGATCTTAAAGGAAAGTAAAGGGAAGCGGTTTTGTAAAATACAAAGTGCTAGTTTGAATATATAACCTAGATTTAACCTCAATGCTGTTAGGAGGAATTCTCTACAATCACCATCACGCCAAAAGTAAAGAAAACTAAATGCACTGGCTGGTGGGGTTTTAACTCAGTTGTTTTCCATTGAAAAAAAGATAAAACTAATAATTAAGACGCCTATTGTCTATGAAAAGCGAATGCAGCCCATGTTGGAGAAGCAAAGCTAGCAATATCTGCGTGAATATCCATGAGCCTTTTTTATACTTGGAACAATTGCAGAGATTCCTAAATTGATCAAGACTAGGCATGAGTAAGTACTCACCTGAATTTGATTTAGGGTAATCGCATCACCAGCACGTTAGAAAATTCCCAATTTCGGCGGCAGTAATAGATCTTAACCGCAATACCTTATTTCCCAAAACAAATACAAATCAAAGCTTTGAGCGGGAGAGTTTACATGAAGCTTGTCATCCACGGCAAAAATATTGAAATCACCGATGCAATCAGAGAATATGTACATCAAAAAATTGAAAAGGCGGTGAGTCATTTTCAAAACATCACAAATGAAGTGGATGTACACTTGAGCGTAGCTCGCAATCCCCGAATTAATCCCAAGCAGTCGGCAGAAGTGACAATTTATGCCAACGGAAACGTCATCCGTGCCGAGGAGAGCAGCGAGAACTTGTACGCCAGTATAGATTTAGTAGCAGACAAAATTGCTCGTCAATTGCGTAAATATAAAGAACGGCGTCATGAGAAGAAAACTCATGCCCAAACAACTATTGAAGGAGTAGTACAACAGACAGTAGTCACAGATTTAATTGGCGATCGCGCTCCCGAATTACCCAAAGAAGTGGTTCGCACAAAATATTTTGCCATGCCACCAATGACAGTTGCAGAAGCTTTAGATCAATTGCAAATGGTGGGACACGATTTTTACATGTTCCACAACAGCGAAACAGGCGAAATTAACGTGATTTACGAACGCAATCACGGTGGTTACGGTGTAATTCAACCCCGCAATAGTAATGGTCATGTAAATCATACCAATGGTAAAAACGGCAAAACTGCTCATGGAAACACTGGCGTTACGGAGGCTTCGCACGCACATAAATAAAGCTATTGGTTAGTAGTTAATAGTTAGTGGTTAGTGGTTGGTTGTGAAGCATTTCTATCTTCCCAGATCCAACCACATTGCGAATAATTTGATTGAATTTTGGGGTAGGCGTTTCGTCTGCCCTATTTTATTAATGGAAGAGATGAAACACAAGTAGTTGCTAAAGTAGAAGGATGAAATAAAAATTGAGGGAGAAGCTATGCAAGAACTTACTAATTACAATCAAGAACTTATTAACCGCATCTCACTAATAGTAGAAAAGCTATTTCAAAGTAATAGCTTATACCTAGTAAAATTAAACAAGCAGGAAATGATCGAAATATTAGTAGATCTGTTTGGTAAGTTTTCTCCTGAAGAATTTATGGCGATTACAGACAATCAATTAACAGATAGAATAGATAGTATCTTGGTATTAGAGGCTATTTCTGGAACTTTAAATGATTTAACACCAGAAGAAATTAAGATATTTGATGAAGCAGTAGAAGGCAGATAGAAAAAGTGACTTATTTACTAGATACCAATATTGTCACTTATCTTTTAAAAAGAAATGCAACGGTAGACAAAAAAATGAGGGATGTACGCACATCAGGAAAACAAGTGTTTATTAGTTGCATAACTTTTTATGAAATTAAAAGAGGATTGTTAGCTGTTAATACAACTAAACAACTATCTGAATTTAATCGTTTTTGCCAAACTTATAAAGTTTTGTTGCTAGATGATATCGAAATTCTTGAGAAAGCATGTGAAATTCATGCGGATTTAAAAAATAAGGGTACTCCTATTCAAGAAGCAGATATATTGATAGCGGCGACGGCAATTACACGTGGTTTGATACTTGTTTCTAATGATTCTGATATGTTGAGAGTCCCAGAAATTTCTTTAGAAAACTGGCTATAGACATCACGGAAAATTCTGCGCTTAACTAAAGTTATGGCTAATAGCTGAGAAATTAACATTAAAATTATATGGCGATCGCAGGGTAGGCAAGATGCCCACCCTATAAAAACTAAGCTACCACGATATAAGGCGAGTCAATCGCCGCTACACGAGCAGCATCAACTAATGCTTGATACACCATAGCCACAACCTCTGCGCGTGTAGCTTCGCGGGTAGGATTGAGTTGCTTAACTTTTGGATAGTTGACAATAATTTGTTTTTGACTGGCAACAATTACCTCATCTTTAGCATAGTCAGGAATTTTTGTTTGATCATCGTAGGATTTGAGGGCTTTATTTCCACTAGCGGTTAACCCCAGTCCATTCACTAGCGAAACGATCACTTGTACGCGCTGGATATTATCGTTAGGGCGGAAAGTATTATCGGGATAACCAGAAAGAAATTGTCCTTGATAAGCTTGTTGAATGACTTTATTTGCCCAAAAATCTTCCGCGACATCTTTGAATTTGACCGCTTGGCGTTTGACGCTTGGGTTGAAAGCTTTGACTATTAACGCAGCATACTGCGCTCTTGTCATTGTCGCTTCGGGTCTAAATGTGCGATCGGGGAAACCCTTAATTATTTCTAATTCTACTAGTTCCCGAATAAAAGTAATTGCCCAATGATTACTAATATCGGTTAAGTTGCTGGGAGTAGGTGTTGGAGTTGGAGTAGGTGTCGGGGTTGGTGTGGGTGTCGGGGTTGGTAGTGGAGTTGGTGTCGGATCAGGAAATGGTTCGGGTTCTGGTTCCGGTGTAGGAGTTGGACTTGGTGTGGGTATAGGCGTAGGATTGGGTGTTGGACTTGGTGTTGGAACTTGATTATCAACAAACTCGATCAAACCTTTAACTTTTGATCGATCTATTTGATTTCCTATAGAGATTAGTTTGTTAGAACTGGCATTTTGGAGATCGAATTGACCATTACTACGAAAGATATTACCTCCTGGATTATTGGTGCTACCAATATCTGGAAAAGCATTTGCAATCACCGTCAAACCATCTTGGGTATTTCTTTCGCACAGATTATTACGTAAGATTGGACGGGCGCTACCGGAGATGACGATACCAGAACGATTTTCGGAAATTTTGTTATCTACTAGTTTAGGAGAAGCTGTATCACTAATAGCAATACCAAAACCTGTATTAATGCATGTATTACCTTGAATCTCACCTGTAGCATTTTTGGCGATCGCAATCCCATTGGCAGCATTTTCTATAAACTGATTATTGCGGATCACCGGATTACCATCACCAGTGACAAACACACCTTCTCGCTTACATTTTGTAAAAGTACAATTTGCAACTGTAGGATTAGTAGATTCTACCCACACGCCACTACCACGGGTAGCCAAGTTAGTCACAGTGACACCCTTGAGTTCTGCACCATTATCTAGTACAAATGTAACATTCTGACCTGCAAAAGTACGACTGAGGTATTGACCACTACCTTCAATCAATATACTACTGCCCTTGTTAGCTTCATTACCTACGATCAAAACTCCACTTGGAATCGACAAAGGAAATACTTCCCCACCAGCAGCATTGTAACTACCATCTGCGAGTTGAATTTGCGTACCCGAAGTAGCTTTCTTGAGTGCTTGTGTAATAGTTTTCAAAGGTGCTTGTGGTAAACCACTAGTGCTATCATTACCAACAACAGAATTTACGTAAAGAGTTTGAGGCATATTTATACTGTTAAAAAAGCCATTGACATCCTACCGCTTACACTTCAACTTTGTAGCAGTGGATTCCTTAAAGTAAGTTAACTCATATCTTGCACCTCTACGTACAACCCCATAGAAAGTAAAAAGATGCGCCATAAGGCTACTTCATTTTTATGGTTTTTTATCACTAAATCAAGGATTTTAGCTTTTTACTGAGTAATAAAAATATATCAATTTTTATTGGTGCAAGATGTGAGTTAAAGTCTTTGTTGTTACAAATTTCTGTTGTGCGATCCCTTGTTAAACGTGATTTGATGTTTTCTGAATCACAATCTCAATTCGATGGTTATTTTGGCTTGCGACTGAGTTCTCAGAACTATCAGAATTACTGTTGGGTGCGATCGGCTGAGTTTCACCGTAGCCTTGTTTTGTCATCAAAGAAATGTCTATATCGCCTTTTTCACTCAACCAACGTTGTACTGCGAATGCCTGTTGCTCTGATAACCTGAGATTATCAGCTTCACTACCTACAGAATCAGTATGTCCTAAGATTTGTAGCCAAGTATTAGGATAGCGATCGCTTATGGCTTGACTAACTTGACTGAGGACTTTCTCTGCTTGTGGACGAATTTGATCTTTACCAGAGTAGAATAAAATATCAGCTGGCAAGGTAATGATCGTTAAGTCTTTATTTTCCTGAACACGGATTTTTGAGCATGTAATTTCTGAAACTTTTATTTCAGGAAAAACTTTTTCAGGGAAATTCACATTCGGAATCTGGACTTGGGAAAATAATATTTTTGAGCCTTGCTTTTTCAGATATTGCTTGGCAAACATCTGATTATTTGAGAAATTATTTTTTAAATTGGTCGGAAAACGGGGTTCAGATTTGTCAACCGTACCAAATAGGAAAATAGTTACTAAGTAAGTAGTAAAACGAAGTAAATACATTTGATGATTTATTTCTTTATTTACAAATCCAGCAACTATTAAATAAGATTACGCTAAATCGACTCAAAACACTTCTTTCAAAAGTTATAAGCAGTGAATCATTGCTCATTTGATTTGTGATTGTGATTAATTATACAATTTTGTACCACAACTTTTGCAAAATACCGCATCAGGATCATGAAAAGCTAAACCACATCCAGAACAAACAATCTCTATCTGATTAGCTGTTTTAACTAAGCGTTTAATTAAATCACCTACTTGCCAAGGAATTAGCGCAATACCTGTTAAAATCATTAAGACTGTCAGCAAACGTCCGAACTCTGAAGTCGGGGTTACATCGCCAAAACCTACAGTCGTCATCGTCACAACGGAAAAATAAAAAGCATCCAAAAAAGTAGTAAATACTTGCGAGTTTACAGGATGCTCAACTTGATAAATTAAGCCAGAATACACAAATACAATTGCAAACAGAGTAAATAATATCCTGGCAAAAATCACACCATCTTCATTGCTAATTCCAAATAAATATTTCTGGTCGATAAACCTAATTAATCTTAAAATTCTGAACCAGCGTAATAGACGTAGAAAGCTAATATCAATAGCACCCAAAAAAGACGGCAAAATAGCTATTAAATCAATAATCGCATAAAAACTTAAAATATACTTAACTTTATCTTCCGCACTCCATAAACGCAGAAAATATTCCAAAGCAAAAACAACTAAAATAAGATTATCTAATATATTTAAATATCTTCTAATAACATCAGGTATATGATAAGTTTCTGCCACAAAAAAACCTGATGATAACAAAACCAATCCAGCAATAGATAAATTAATAATTTTACCTACTGGCGTTTCCAAATCTGCTAGATAAAAAGCAGTTTTTTCTTTAGTCAATAACATACAAACTCTTCTATTCTCTAACCTAATTTTCTCTCTATTTTTCGTGTCCTACTCTACGAGAAGCCGCTTAGGCGTCTAGGTGGTTCGTATAAAAAATCATCTTCACAATTCTAATTGTATTGATATATACTGAATATAAGCTGTTATGCATTTAAATTGTGATGACAGCGTCGCCTTTATTTTTGAGTTT
>NZ_JCACKS010000069.1:0-11429 GCF_059505505.1 Pelatocladus sp.
TTACCAGATTTTTGCTCTTCTCTAGCAAGTTTTACCGCTCTAGAAAAAAATCAATTACCAACAAAAATAATTCATTTATGGAATGTCGCACCTATAATTGAACATCAATTAGAACAAATTCAAAATTTAGGATTTTATAGTTTATTATTTATTGCTCAAGCTTTAGGTAGACAAGAAACTGCTAATAATTTTCAAATTACAGTTATTTCTAACAATATACAATCCGTGACAGGGACTGAATTGATTTGTCCAGAAAAAGCTACTTTACTCGGTCCAGTTAAAGTTATTTCTCAAGAATATACAAATATCAATTGTCGTAGTATTGATGTGATTCTTCCTCATAGAGGAAGTTGGCAAGAAGAACAACTTATAGAAAAAATATTGATAGAATTGACAGTTGATAATTCCGAAAAATTAATTGCATATCGGGGTTTAAATCGTTGGGTGCAGAGTTTTGAGCCAGTACGTTTTGATCAAGCTAAAATTGAAAAGTCTCGATTACGAGAAAAAGGAGTCTATTTAATTACAGGTGGACTCGGAGGTATTGGACTTGTTTTAGCAGAATACTTAGCTCGAACTTTACAAGCAAAATTACTGCTGGTAGGACGTTCTACTTTACCCAAAAAAAATGAGTGGTCTCAATGGTTATCCACTCATGATCAAAATGATAGTACTAGCTGTAAGATTCGCAAAATTCAAGAAATTGAAGACTTGGGTGCAGAAGTTTTAGCGATCGCTGCTGATGTTAGCAACACAGAACAAATGCAAAGTGCGATCGCTCAAGCTCAACAACAATTTAGTCAAATAAATGGCGTTATCCATGCTGCTGGAGTTCCTGGAGGAGGTGCAATTCAACGAAAAACTCCAGCAGAAGCAGAAAGTATTTTGGCTCCGAAGGTAAAAGGAACAATAGTTCTTGATGCTATTTTCAAAAATATTGATTTAGATTTCTTTATTTTACTCTCATCAAATAGTTCAATTGTTGCAGAGTTTGGACAGGTAGATTATTGTGCAGCGAATGCTTTCCTTGACGCTTTTGCTTACTATAATACTTCACAAAATACTCGATTTACTACCAGCATTAACTGGGACACTTGGCAAGAAGTAGGGATGGCTGTGAATACAGAATTACCCCAAAGACTCCAAAAATTGCGACTAGAAAATCTCAAACAAGGTATATTACCTGATGAAGGCGTAGATGTATTTCTGAGAGTTTTGGCAAATACAATACCTCAAGTTGTCATATCTACATCTGACTTATTAGATGTCCTCAAAAACTATAATTATGACAACCAAAAATTAGCTCTAGATTTTTTAGAAACAATCAATTCATCAAAATTAAAGTATCCTAGACCTGAACTAACTAACAATTATATTGCTCCGAGAAATGAAATTGAGCAAAAACTAGTTAATATTTGGCAAGAAGTTATTGGAATTGAACGTATAGGAATTTATGATAACTTCTTTGAACTTGGTGGTGATTCTCTCATAGGTATTCAACTTATTACTATTTTAAACCAGGAATTTCATTTAAATATTTCTGTCGCCAAACTGTATGAATGTCCAAATATAAATTCAATGGCGAAGATTTTCACACCTGAAGAACATCAAAAAAATACCTTTGAACAACGACTCAGTCGAGGACAAAAAAGAAGACAGATAAAAATGCAAAGCAACTAAAACACAAACTGAGTTTATTCTGGTTAAGAAAGTTATGATTAATGAAATAATACAAGAATCAACAGCAAATCCAGATATAGCCATAGTTGGGATGTCTGGTCGTTTTCCTGGTGCAAATAATATTGATGAATTTTGGCAAAATATCCAAAACAAAGTTGAGTCTATTTCATTTTTTTCCAATCATGACTTAATAGACTTAAATCTTGAAGAGGAAGTTTTAAATGACCCAAATTATGTGAAAGCAGCACCGATATTACCAGATATTGAACATTTTGATGCTAGATTCTTTGGTTACACTCCCAAAGAAGCCGAACTAATTGACCCCCAACATCGTCTTTTTATAGAATGTGCTTGGTCATCTCTTGAAAACGCTGGATATGACCCAGAAATCTATGAAGGTTTAATAGGGGTTTATGCTGGTGTTAGCACAAATACTTACTTTTTTAATAATATATATAATAACGTTAATTCCAGAGATATTTCTAACAACTATACTTTTAACAAAGATTTTTTGACCACAAACATTTCATATAAATTAAATTTAAAAGGGCCAAGTATAGGTATTCAAACTTACTGCTCTACTTCATTAGTTGCTTTACATTTAGCCTGCAAAAATCTACTTGATGAAGAGTGTGATATTGCTTTAGCTGGTGGAGTAACAATTATAGTTCCACAAAAGTCAGGTTATTACTATGAACAGGATGGAATTTTATCTCCTGATGGTCATTGTCGAGCCTTTGATGCTAAAGCCCAAGGTACCATTTTCGGCAGTGGACTTGGCATAGTTGTTTTAAAAAGATTAAAAGATGCAATAGCAGAGAGAGATTATATTCATGCGGTTATTAAAGGTTCAGCAATTAACAATGATGGTTCTTTAAAAGTTAGCTATACCGCACCTAGTGTAAATGGTCAGGCTGAAGTTATTGTAGAAGCTTTGGCAAATGCAGGAATAAATGCTGATGATATTTCTTATATCGAAACTCATGGAACTGGAACCGCTGCTGGAGATCCAGTAGAACTTGCAGCGTTGACTAAGGCTTTTCGTGCTTTCACACAAAGAAATGGCTTCTGTGCGATCAGTTCAGTCAAACCAAATATTGGTCATCTAGATATAGCGGCTGGTATAGCAAGTCTGATCAAAACTGTACAAGCGTTAAAATATAAAAAAATACCTCCTAGTATCAATTTTGAAGTTCCCAATCCTGAGATTGATTTTGTAAATAGTCCGTTCTATGTTAATACTAAATTAACCGATTGGGAAACTAACAATACTCCGCGGAGAGCAGGAATTAGTTCTTTAGGTTTTGGTGGAACTAACGCCCATGTAATTTTGGAAGAAGCACCAGTTGTAGAGATGTGCTATGGAACGTCTCTACAATCGCGCCCTTGGCAGTTGATATTAATATCAGCAAAAACTAGCACAGCTTTAGAAGCTGCGACTACAAATTTATTGACTTATTTTAAACATAATTTAGAGATAAATTTAGCTAATGTCTCTTATACTTTACAAATTGGTCGTAGAGCCTTTAACTATCGCCGGATGTTGGTATGTCAAAATCTTCAAGATGTTCTAAATATATTAGAAATACAAGACCAAGAACGGATTTTTACTGTATATCAAGAACATAGAGAACAGTCTGTTATTTTCATGTTTTCTGGACAAGGATCACAATATGCAAACATGGGTCGAGAACTCTACGAAGTCGAAGTAACATTTCGCAAAGATGTAGATACTTGTGCCGAAATTTTGCAACCTAACCTTGGTTTTGATATTCGTGATTTACTGTTTCCAAACTCAGAAGAAATGGAAACAGCTAACCAAAAACTACAACAAACAGCTTTTACTCAAAGTGCATTATTTGTAATTGAGTACGCACTCGCTAAATTATTAATATCATGGGGTGTGCTACCTGCGGCGATGATTGGTCATAGCATTGGGGAATATGTCGCTGCAACCATTGCAGGTGTATTTTCCCTTGAAGATGCGCTATTCATTGTGGCAAAAAGGGGACAACTGATGCAACAGTTACCGCTAGGAAGTATGTTAGCAATTCCGCTTCCAGAAAAAGAAGTGCAGTTGCTGATTCCGAACTCTATAGAAATCGCAGCGATCAACACCCGAAATTCATGTGTAGTTTCTGGAACAAAGGAAGCGATCGCCACACTAAAAAATCAATTATCTTCTCAAGGTCTTGAATGTCGCCTGTTACATACATCTCACGCGTTTCATTCGCAAATGATGTCGCCAATCTTAGAGGAATTTGTGCAATGTTTCAAAAAAATTAAATTGAATCCACCACGCATACGCTTTATTTCCAATGTAACTGCTAGTTGGATTACAGATGCACAAGCCACAGATTACAATTATTGGAGTCAACATTTACGACAAACTGTGAGATTTTCCGATGGAATATCGCAACTTTTAAAGCAGTTTACAGGTGTTTTTCTAGAGGTAGGTCCAGGACGAACTTTAAGCACATTAACCAAACAACATTTAGAGATCAATGCTAAACAAAATATATTAACTTCCTTACGTCATGTGCAAGAACAACAATCAGATATAAGCTTTTTATTGAAAACATTAGGTCAGTTGTGGCTCTTTGGTGTAGATATAGATTGGTCAGGATTTTATACCCACGAGCAGCGTCATCGTTTACCTTTACCGACTTATCCCTTTGAACGACAAAGATACTGGATTGATCCTAAATCCTCATCAACTTCTTTAAATAGTAAATTAGCAATATTAGATCAGAAACAAAATATTACCGATTGGTTTTATGTTCCTTCCTGGAAACGCTCTTTACTTACTCACTCATCCTCTGAGCAAGTAAAATCAAATCAAACAAAATGGTTATTTTTTGTAGATGATTTTGGAGTTAGTGAGGAATTAATTAAAGCATTAAAAAATCAAGATAATAATATAATTATAGTTAAGCCTGGAGAAAAATTTGAGAAAAAAGACGAATACATTTATACAATTAATCCATGCATAGGTCAAGACTATGATATTTTCTTTAAAGAGTTACTTGCTTTAGGAAAATTTACCCAAAATATAGCTTATTTTTGGAGTCTGAATAATTATAATAATTCTCATTCAAAGAATTACTTAGAATTCCAAAGTTTGTTATTTATATCACAAAGCCTTAGTAAACTCAAAATAGATCAAAGTTTACAACTCTGGGTTGTCTCTAATCATATTCAAGAAGTCGATGGCAATGAAATTATAGATCCAGAAAAGGCGACAGTGTTAGGTTTATGTCAGGTAATTTCTCAAGAAAATCCTCAGATAACCTGTCGGAGTATTGATGTTGCGTTAACTAACTACTTGAATGTAAAGGATAAAAAACACCAAGCTTATGAAAGTAAAATTATTGATCAACTTTTAAATGAATTCACGGCTGTATCCTCAGACTTAGTTGTTGCTTATCGTGGTTTACACCGTTGGGTACAAACATTTGAGCCAGTTCGCCTAACGTCAATAGTTGAAGAAAAACTACCATTGAAAAAACACGGTATTTATCTGTTTTTTGGTGGTTTAGAAAGTATTGAAGTTGTGCTTGCAGAATATTTAGCAAAAACTTTTCAAGCAGAACTTATATTTATCGAGGATTTAGCTTTTCCAGAAAAAGATGATTTATTGCAATGGTTGAAAACTCATGATCAAAAAGATGAAGTGAGTTGCAAAATTCAACAATTGCAAGCATTGGAGAACTTAGGCGCAGATGTTTTGGTAATTCGTATGGATAAAACTGATGAACAACAAATTCATCAAGTATTTTTATCTAAGAATATCGAAAAAATTAACGGAGTTATCTGCTCAACTGGAATAAAACGTGAAAAAATATTTGGTTCAATTCCAGAAATTGACAAGGTAGAGTCAGAAAAACTATTTGATTTTCAACGCTGTCAGATTACTGCATTAGCACAAGTATTACTAAATAAAAATTTAGATTTTTGTATCGTTTTTTCTTCATTGTCTTCTATTTTAGGAGGATTTGGATTAGGTTTATATTCAGCAGCTAATCATTTAATAGATACATTAGTTACTCAACAAAATAAAAATAATTATTTTCCGTGGTACACTATAAATTGGGATAAAACACAATTAAATCTTACTCCAAAATTAAAGCAGAAATCTGGACGAAAAGTAGCTATTGATGTAACAGAAACTATAGAAGTATTTAAAAGAATACTCTCTTTAGATCAAGGAACTCAAATTGTTGTTTCTACAATAGATATCAAGGCTAGGTATAATCATGCATTTAACCTTGATTATTATGCAGCAAATTCAAAATCTTCCAATCAATTATATTCATATCCACGCTATTCCAGACCTCAACTAAGTAATTCCTATATTGCTCCGAAAAGTGAGTTGGAAAAACAAATTACGCAAATATGGCAAGATGTACTTGGGATTGCAGAGGTTGGTATTTACGACAACTTTTATGAGTTAGGAGGAGACTCTCTCATCGCAACTCAATTAGTTTCTCGATTGCGAGCTAAATTTCCGATAGATTTACCATTGCGTGATCTTTTATTAAAAGCCATGATACCAGCCAAACAGGCAGAAATGATTGAGCAACTTCTGTTGGAAAAAATTGAACAATTATCCGAAGAAGAAGTAGAAGCTCTTTTAGCGAATAACTAACATCTGAATTACTTGATTGCAAACATTCATTTGACAACTGGAAAATAGTCTATGTCTCTGCTAACAAATATCCCCAACTATGAATCTATTGCTCGTTTACAGAACGAATTAAAGAATACACCAGAAGATTTATTGCAAGGTATAATACCTGCTTTAGACCAAATATTGTTATCTCAACTTCCTGTGGGAGCGTATATTCTTGAACTTGGTTGTGGTTGCGGACATTTAGCACAACAACTTAACCTCAGAGGATATAAAGTTACTGGAATCGATGCTTCTAAAGGACTGCTAAACTACGCTATAAACAACGCGCCTGAAAGTGAATTTATCCTTAGTGATATACGTCAGTTTGATTTACCACCAATGTTTGATGCGGTTTTGGCAAACGATGTTTTTCATTTTATCCAAAACAATGAAGATTTAACAATGGCATTTAAAAACGTATATGCTGCACTTCGAGATAATGGCGTATTTGTGTTTAATATACCTATAACAGACTGGCTGCATGAGACTGCTGAGAAAAACAATTTTAATATTGTCAGTATGAATGATGAATGTTCGTTAATAGAGCTATTTTACTACAAACCAGAAAAAAGGAGCTGGGAGATCAAAGTTACAGGATTTGAATTGATTGAAAAAAGTTGGCAGCGTTCAGATACAGTTTGGTTAAGAAAAGATCATTTTTTAGAAGAAGTTCAGTCCGCTTTGAAAAATGTCGGCTTTACAGATTTTAATTACTATAACACCAGAGAATTTGGAGAAACTGAAGACATAGCTTGTTTCGTTTGTCAAAAAACCTCTCTTAAGTAATACGCAAGTCAGTATAAGATTCAATATTTGTAATAGGTGCTACTCTGCGACAAGCGCTTATTACAAGCTAATTTTCAAGCTTTAATTTTATTTACATATAAATTAAATACGACTGCGATCGCCACAAAAAACTTTCATCATATACTAACAATGGATAAATATCGCTCTAATTTATCACCTGCAAAAAAAGCCCTCTTGGAAAAGTGGAAGGGAGGTAAATTTCAGGCTGATACTATTCCCAAACGTCAAATCTATCAGAATATTCCCTTATCTTTTTCTCAACAAAGACTCTGGTTTATTGACCAACTTTATCACGGGAGTTCTTTCTATAATATTCCCATTGCTTTTCATATTCAAGGAAAGCTAAATATTACCGCACTTCAGCAAAGCTTGAATGAAATCCTCAAGCGTCACGAAATTTGGCGGACGAATCTTATACTTGTAAATGGAGAGCCAATACAGAAGATTACACCGAATTTAACTTGGAATATACCTATTATTAATCTTGAGCATTTATCTGGTCAAGATTGGGAAGCAGAAGTTAAACAACTTGTAGCCAAGGAAGCAATAAAGCCATTTAATTTAGCTAAAGAACTTTTAGTTAGGGCAATTTTACTAAAATTAAATGAAGAAGAACATGTTTTGCTTGTAACCATGCATCACATTATCACCGATGGATGGTCTTGTGGTGTGTTCTTGCGAGAGTTATCAACCTTATATCCGGCTTTTTCTACAAATCAGCCTTCTCCCTTACCCCCACTGCCAATTCAATATGCAGATTTTAGCATTTGGCAACGCGATCGCATCCAAGGTGAATTCCTTGCAACCAAATTAAATTATTGGAAACAACAACTAAACGGTGAACTTCCTGTATTACAATTACCCACAGACCGTCCGCGACCAACCGTCACATCTTTTAATGGTGCCAAGCAATATTTTACATTATCAACAGCCTTAACTGATGCACTTAGGCAATTGAGCCTGCAAGAAGATGCTACTTTATTTATGAGCTTGCTGGCAGCATTTAATATCTTATTATACCACTATACAGATCAAGAAGATATCTTAATTGGTTCTCCAATTGCTAATCGCAACCGAGCCGAATTAGAAGGAATGCTGGGTTTATTTGTTAATACTTTGGTATTACGTAATAATCTCAGTGGTAATCCCAGTTTTCGCGAATTTCTACATCGAGTTCGTGAGGTAAATCTCGATGCTTATGCACATCAAGATTTACCTTTTGAGATGCTTGTAGAAGAGTTGCAACCCGAACGAGATTTGAGCCGAAATCCCTTTTATGAAGTCATGTTTGTCTTGCAAAATACTCCTACATCTGTACAGGAAGTGTCTGGATTGACCTTGCGTACTTTAGAGTTTGATAGCGGGACAGCTCAACTTGATATTTTTCTGTCGATGTTTGAATCGCAAGAGGGTTTAACAGGATGTCTGGAGTATAATACAGATATTTTCGATGCAATAACTATTAGCCAATTTCTCAACCATTTTCAGACTTTACTAGCAAATATTATTGCTAATCCAGAGCAGCGTATCTATAATTTATCTCTACTAAATACCTTTGAAAAAGAGCAATTATTATTTAAACTTAATCAAATTAGTGCAGACTATCAAAATGCATCTTTAAATCAATTATTTGAACAACAAGTTAAACGAACACCTGACTCTCTAGCATTAATTAGCCAGTCAAAATTACTAACATATCGTCAACTCAATCATAAAGTCAATCAGCTAGCACACTATTTACAAAAACAAGGCATAACTCAAGAAACTTTGGTTGCTATCTGTCTAGAACGCGACCTAGATATGGTAGTAGGAATTTTAGCCATCCTTAAAGCTGGCGGTGCATACATTCCTCTCGACCCAAGTTATCCAGTTGAGCGTTTAAAATTTATGCTCTCTGATTCTCAAGCATCGATATTAATTAGCCGCCATGAAATATTAGCAGAACTATCATTATCTTCAGCTAAAACTGTTTGCTTGGATATCCACAAAGACAAAATTGCTCAAGAAAGTTCAGAAAATCCAATTAACATTTCAAAACTTGATCATCTCGCTTATATTATCTATACATCTGGCTCAACTGGAACTCCTAAAGGTGTTCTTGGTACTCATCGCGGTACAGTAAATGGTTTACACTGGCTATGGAAAACTTATCCTTTCGACCCAGGAGAAGTTTGTTGTCAGAAAACAGCTATTAGTTTTGTAGATTCGATATGGGAAATTTTTGCCCCTTTACTCCAAGGGGTTCCTACAGTAATTATCAATAATGAAACTTTATTAGACCCACAATTATTTATAGAAACTCTAGTTCATTACAAAGTTACTCGTATTATACTTGTACCTTCACTACTGCGTTTACTTTTAGATAATTACAGTCATCTAACCGAGAAATTATTACAACTAAAACTTTGGATTAGTAGCGGGGAAACACTATCTATTAAATTAGTTGAAACTTTCCGAGAATTAATGCCATTTGCAAAATTAATTAACCTGTACGGTTCATCAGAAGTTTCCGCTAACGCCACTTACTACGACACCAGTTTATTACCGGATCAAGCAAACAGTGTCCCCATCGGTCGTCCGATTGATAATACTCAAATTTATGTGTTGAATCGCAATTTACAACCAACACCTATAGGAGTTATCGGAGAACTTTATATTGGTGGTGACGGATTGGCAAAGGGCTATTTACATCGTCCCGAATTAACCCAAGAAAGATTTATCGATAATCCTTTTATTTCTGAAAACAAGCTTTATAAAACAGGCGATTTAGTACGTTATCTCAAAGATGGTAATCTTGAGTATTTGGGTCGTGATGATGAGCAAGTAAAAATCAGAGGCTTTCGAGTAGAATTAGCTGAAATTGCAACTGTCATCACACAATATCCAGATGTCAAAGAATCTATTGTAATTACTGAAAAAGATGACCAAGAAAATCAGCTTTTAATAGCTTATGTCGTCATAGAAAAACAAAACATCACTGCACAACTGTTAACATATTTGCAACAAAAATTACCTAATTATATGCTCCCATCTGCCTTTGTGGTATTAGATGCGCTCCCACTAACACCCAATGGCAAAATAGACAAACGTGCGCTTCCCACACATAAACTTATTCGAGTAAATATTACTGAAAAAGTAATTGCTCCTCGTAATTTTACAGAATTATCATTAATAAAACTTTGGGAAAATCTCCTGAATACCAGTCCGATTGGAGTAAAAGATAATTTCTTTAATCTGGGTGGTCACTCATTTTTAGCTGTACGCTTAATGGCTAAAATTCAAGATATATTTGGACATAATCTGACTTTATCTACTCTTTTTGAAAATCCCACAATTGAGAAACTAGCTGCTATTGTCAGTCAGCCATTTCGTGAGAGTTTTAATTCTCCTTTGGTAGCAATTAATTCTTCTGGTTCTAAAATACCTTTCTTTTGTATGCATGGCGCTGGTGGAGGTATTAATCACTATATTAATTTATCCAGAAGACTTGGTGAAGATTATCCATTTTATGCCTTAGAACATAACCCTAACCAAGAAGAACTAGAAATTCTAACAGTAGAAGAAACAGCAAATTATTACTTGCAAGAAATTCGTCAAGTACAGCCAAAAGGCCCTTATCTTTTAGGTGGTCATTGTTACGGCGGTGTACTTGCTTTTGAAATGGCACAGCAGTTGCACAGAGAAGGTGAAACAGTAGATTTATTAGTTGTCATTGATGCCATACTTTCAGAAACACGCATTGAATGTACAAAAGATGACAATGCAAAATTTTTACTTCGCATGGCTGAATCGATAAAAACAGATAGTAATATAGATTTTTCACTTTCTTTTGAGGAACTTCGAGATTTATCACTGAATGAGCAACTTGATCTGATTAATCAAAAAATGAATTTTATCTTTAGTGATACGGAAATTAAAGATTTTATCCGTTATTACAAACTTTTCAAAGCTCATGTTCAAGCCATGCGAAATTATACACCACTTGTTTATGAGCAGTCTATAACTTTATTCCGAGCAAAAGAAGAGATTATTCATGATTTTGAAAGTCCAGAATTTCATAGTGATGATCCCTTGCTAGGTTGGGGTAAATGTTCTAGTCAACCTATTCAAGTTATGGAAGTTCCTGGGGATCATTTCTCAATTTTTATTGAGCCTCATATTCAGGAATTAGCTAAAAAGTTAAGAGTTTGTATTGATAATGCTGTATGGAATGTGAATAAGCTGTTCAGCATTTAAATTGGGTATAATAAAAAGCCGAATTCAGTAAAAA
>NZ_JCACKS010000070.1:0-70667 GCF_059505505.1 Pelatocladus sp.
CGCCGAAATGATTTTTGGGTTCGCCGAAATGATTTCTGGGTTCGCCGAAATGATTCTTTTCTGGGAACCAAAGCTTATTAGCTACTCGACTTTGGCTGTAATTCCCTGACTTTGTAAAAATTGCATCTGTTTTTTGACTTGTTCTTTAGTTTTGAAAGCTCCCAGATAAATTAATTTTTTATCTTTTGATAAATAAGCATCAGGAACTACTTGCCTGACTGTGGCGAAGCTTTTTTCATCTTTATTATTTATAATGATGTGAAAAAATCCATCCGTCGATGGTTTTATTCCTGGATCATCGATATTTTGTAGACTTGGTGTTGGTTTTGGCGTGGTAGGAATCACACCAGCAGCAACAGTTGGTGATGCGATCGGCGAGAATGTTGGTTGTGCTTCTGTAGTCGTCTCAGGTGCTATTGTCGGATTTTGAGTAACTTGACTAGATTCTTTTACAAGTGTTGGCTTGGGTTTTGGTGTTAAACCAACAACATCATCGGGATTTTTAACTTCAGGAAATTCGCTAGTTTCTAGATTGGGAATTTTAGGGATGGGTGTAAGTTCTGGTTGTGCGACTGCGGTAATTTTTGGTTGGTTGTTTGTTGGTGGTTGGTGATTCGGGGTATTTTTTTTAAATAAACCACCGAAACTCAAACTCGGCAAACTTTTCAGATTAAATACTGCATAACTAAGGCTAAGACTTGCCATCAACAGCAGTAGCATTGAGCCTATACCCAAAGGTGAGAGCAGACTGTCATGAGAATTCTTACGCTTCTGGGTTGGTGATTGTTCTTCTGTTAAACTTCGCAGCAGTGCTTCTGACGATTCTAAATAGTCATTAGGTGGTTTGGGAATGTCGTCTGCTTTGACGATATTCTCACTCTCATCTGTTTTAATTAACGCAGGCACAATACTAGCGGAATTTGGTACAGGTGCAGAGTGAATAGTGGAAGTGCGCTGTTGCTGTGTAGATTCTTCCTTGACTGGTCTTGGTACTTGTACTTGTTCTTGGGTGTCTGGTTCAGATGTTTGTGTTGCGGTGGTGGAAAACTGTGGTAAGGATATTTCCTCACTACAGTTGGTGACTGGTGATGGGGTTTTAACTTCAGTTGTAGAAGTGGCAATTATCTGTTGAAATTTACTACTGATGGGACTACCCATACGAGTTTGACTAAGTGTCTTGTATGTAAATCGTGTACGTCGATAACGTGCCAACTCTTGATCCAGTTGTACTTCTAAACTCGCCAGTGCTGCTGCAAGTACTGGCTTTAACTCAGGTGTTTTGGAGGATTTTGCACCCGAATCTACCACAGGGTTTTGACTCATTGCCTATCTGCCTCAAACCTAGACTGCCAGATTAATCAAAAGGTAAACTAAAAAAGCCAAGTGCGATCGCCAATCGTTTCATTAAAAATATCTGTGTACCAACACTATCGTACATTTACATATATTTTGATGTGATGCATCAACCAAATTTAATTGTGACGCTCATAAACTAGGATGTCGTTGAAATCTGTTAATGATATCTTAAATGTTCTCCAACTAGAGACCAAGCTACAAGAGCAACCATTTCAACGTTTGCTTAAATGTTGGTCTGAAGTTGTAGGAACAGCAGTAGCAGCCCATACTCGTCCATTGTCAATTCAGCGTAACGTGTTGTGGGTGGCAACTTCTAGTGCTGCTTGGGCGCAAAACTTGACTTTTGAACGTCAAAGGCTACTTGTAAAATTAAATGCACTACTTCCTAATCCTTTAGTGGATATTCGCTTTTCGACTGCTGAGTGGCACTCTAGCAAACAAGTTGCTAATCAACCAAACTCATCTGTAAATCCCCAGCATCCAAGTTACCTTGGTAAACAAATCGCTACAGAAAATCATGTCAACTCCAGTGCTGGTGATGCTAATACAACTTTTGCAGATTGGGCAGTGACAATACAAACGCGATCGCACCATTTACCCCTTTGTCCTCAGTGTGAATGTCCCACACCCCCCGGTGAACTCCAGCGTTGGGGTGTTTGTTGTTTATGTGCTGCTAAAAAGTTTTCTCGTTAAAAATTAAATTGTTAAATTCACCAAATTTAACAAATCGTGCCAATTAGCACCTAGCCATGCAGTAATTTTTGTGAGATGTGGCTGAAGTTTGGCGATCGCATCGGCAAACCCTTCAGCTTTCTTGGCATATTTCAAGGCTCGGTTTAATGCATCACCTATTTCATCTTTATCTGGCTGTAACTTATTTAACTCCTCCTGTGCATCAGCAAAGGCATTGTCAATTTTACGACGGTCTGAGCTTTCTAACTTCGCTAATATTTCACGTAAGGCATTGAGTTCTGCTTGTATGTTGACGCTTGCAGGTGCAGGTAAACTGACTTGTTGAAAATTGACGTTTGCAGTGCTACTATCTCCCGTGATAATTGCGCTACCAGTGGCATTACCCCCAATAGAAACTGAACGGTTTTGTCCGCTTTTATTGTCATGATTCACACCATTATCTTTGTCAAATTTGGCTGGATTTGTTGCCTGTACTGTCTGATAACGCCGTCGCCTCATTTTGATTGTTGGGGTTAAATATTCTGGAATTCCTTGCAAATCAATGGAGGTACAACCCATTTGAAAACAATCCTCATAATTCCTGAGTGCTGCTAAGGCAGTATAAAATCCGACGCTAAACTTAATCGCCGCTCTATCTCCAATCGCCTGATTCATCCCCACCACGCAATCAATGTATTGATGAATTGCTGTAGCTTGTTCTTCGCTGTAGCAGGCGTTGAGTAAAACACACTCAACTTGTGACTCAAACAAATCAAATAGCTTTGCCAGGGCTTGGGTACTGACAAGTTGCACGTGTCCAGAATTATCTTCCAAAGCTAATCTATCAGTACCAGAGCCATGTCCAGAAAAGTGAACAATTGTTGGTTGATGGTGAGACAAAAAGCGGGTTAAATCATCCACTCGTACCGCAGATTCAGTGATGATTTGAAATTCCTCTCGATTTGGAGAGAGTTGCAGTGTGTTTTTGATTTCCCGCACCTCCTCATCTAAGCGCAGATTAATTGTGTTTTTAGGGTTGGCGGAGAGGATGAGGATTTTTTTCACAGTGTTATTTGATTTTGATATGGTGATGTGTTGCAGGAAATTAAGGAGAGGATTTTTGCAGTACCATACAGATAGAAAGGGGATAAAAAAGATAAACTAAGCTATTAGACCCAAAATGCAACAAATTAGTACCAACGAATTACCTGAAAATCTCCAAAAACTATTAACAGAAGTACAACGTACTAAAACACCCTTAACTGTTACCCATGAAGGCAAACCATTAGTAATTATATCTCCTGCGACAATTCAACCTAAACGTGCAAATTTTGGAGCAATGAAAGGAAGCGGAGAAATTTTTGGAGATTTAATAACTCCAGCAGTTTCCCTTAGGACTTGGGAAGTGCTTCATTAAGAAGTAAAAAGTAAAAAGTAAGAAGTAAAAAGTAAAAAGATAATCCCCATAAATAAATTGAGGGGATTTGTAATGAACGTCTTATTTCTCGCGGCACTTTCCGCTTGAAATAAATGTTTTTATTTCGTTCCATAACCGAAGTTGGGGGCTATGGCTAACGCCACGCTACGCTATCAAACCATTTTCCTTTTTCTTTATGAGTGCCTTTTAACTTTTTACTTTTGCCTTGTTCAGTGAAACTTTTACTAGATACCCACATCTGGCTTTGGTGTTTCTTGGTTGCAAACATTAAGCTAGTCCAGTAGGGTGTGTTGTCGCGCAACGCACCATTTTCAAGGTTTCTACCAATAAACCGAGTTTCGACTTCGCTCAACTCTCGACGGTTGAGGGTTGAGCGAAGTCGAAACCCGACTTGTTGAGACTACGAATGATTTACTCCTCCTCCTCCTCGTTCTCCCCTCCTTCAACTCACGATGCTGCTGCTCGGCATGAACCGTTAAAACCTTCGCCAGCAATTCCACCTGACAATCGTCACTGGGGCATTGTTGCGTAGCTTTCAGTGCCTGTCCCCAGTTTTTCAAGTCCGCTGCGGCTTCGGCAATGTCTCTTAAGGCTGTGGATCTTCTGCCATCGGAATCCTGAATCTGGTTGGCAGAGGCGATCGCTTTTTCGAGCAAGGGAGCGGCTTTTTCCGGTTGCTTGAGCTTGCCAATGCCTTCGGCAATGACTCTTAAAGCATAGGCTTTGTCTTCGGAATCCTGAATCTGGTTGGCAGAGGCGATCACTTGCTTGAGCAAGGGAGCAGCTTTTTCGGGTTGTTGAGCTTCTCCATAGGCTTGGGCAATGGCTCTTAAAGCATAAACTTTGTAACGGGAATCCTGAATCTGGTTGGCAGAGGCGATCACTTGCTTGAGCAAGGGAGCAGCTGTTTCGGGTTGTTGTAACTCTCCAATGGCTTGGGCAATGGTAATAAAGGCACTGGCTTTGTTATCGGAATTCTGAATCTGGTTGGCAGAGGCGAGTGCTTTTTCGAGCAAGGGAGCAGCTGTTTGGGGTTGTTGTAGCTCTCCAATGGCTTGGGCAATGGCTCTTAAAACTCTTGGTTTGTCATCGGAATCCTGAATCTGGTTGGCAGAGTCGAGTGCTTTTTCGAGCAAGGGAGCAGCTGTTTGGGGTTGTTGTAGCTCTCCAATGGCTTGGGCAATGAGACTTAAGGCATAGGCTTTGTCATCGGAATTCTGAATCTCGTTGGCAGAGGCGATCTCTCCCTCAAGCAAATCAGCAGCTTTTTCGGGTTGGTTGAGCTTGCCATAGGCTTGGGCAATGGCTCTTAAAACTCTTGGTTTGTAAAAGGAATCCTGAATCTCGTTGGCAGCGAGTGCTTTTTCGAGCAAATCAGCGGCAATTTCTGGTTGTTGAGCTTCTCCATAGGCTTGGGCAATGGCTATTAAGGCAAAGGCTTGGGCACTGGCTCTTGAGCCTCTTGCTTTGTCTTCGGAATCCTGAATCTGGTTGGCAGCGAGTGCTTTTTCGAGCAAATCAGCGGCAATTTCTGGTTGGTTGAGCTTGCCAATGGCTTGGGCAATGGCTCTCAAGGCATACGCTTTGCCACGGAAATCCTGAATCTGGTTGGCAGAGTCGAGTGCTTTTTCGAGCAAATCAGCGGCTTTTTCGGATTGGTTAAGCTTGCCAATGGCTTGGGCAATGGCACTTAAGGCATGGCCTTTGTCTTCGGAATTCTCCATCTGGTTGGCAGAAGCGAGTGCTTTTTCGAGCAAATCAGCGGCTTTTTCGGGTTGTTGAGCTTCTCCATAGGCTTGGGCAATGGCTATTAAGGCATACGCTTTGTAACTGGAATTCTCCATCTGGTTGGCAGAGGCGAGTGCTTTTTCGAGCAAGGGAGCGGCTTTTTCGGATTGGTTGAGCTTGCCAATGGCTTGGGCAATGGCACTTAAGGCATTGGCTTTGTCTTCGGAATCCTGAATCTGGTTGGCAGAGGCGAGTGCTTTTTCGAGCAAGGGAGCGGCTTGAGCAGAATTTTCATCCTTAGCAAAGGCGACAGCCGCTTTTGATTGATACTCAGGACCCGTCCGCTGACTCACATCAGTCAAGTTCCAGCGAATTTGAGTCAATTGCCCCGGACTTGTATAATTCAACCAACCCCAAAACCCCAGCGCCAGTAAGAGGATACTCCCAATCCCCCCCAAACTCAAGTAAATTCGCTGCTTACCACCTTGACGTAGTGCTACGCTAGCTTGAATAAATTCTTGCTCCCCTTTGCTCAGTTCTTCTCGGCGTTGTTCCAGCTTTTCTTCGGCTTCTTTTAACACTGCACCCCGCAACAATGCCCCTTCATCCCGTTGCATTTTTTGCCATTGAAGCATTGCGAACCGCAGCCTTTCTTGCCAAGCGCGAAAGCTACGGTCTGCATTCATCCATTGTCGCAGTTCTTCCCAATTACGAATCAACGCTTCATGAACAACTTCCACAGTTTCTTGGTTAGCAGCATTTTGACTGGTGACGACTAATCGATCATCCGCTAACTGTGTCACCAATTTCCAGCGTTCTTCACCCAATTCGGCTTTCGTCGCCACTCGTCGCGTATCTTGTCTGTCTTCACCCGGTTGCACTAATTGGATGAAAATCCGCCGTACCTGTTCTTTCTGGGCTGTACTATACTTACCATAATTCTGATCTGCATGACGAGCCAACGCACCTTGTACTTTACCTATGTGCTGATAAGCTGTATGAGTTAACTGTTTACCCTGGCGCTGCTTCCACAATTGGGTTAACGCAAACTCCAAAAGAGGTAAATTTCCTGGTTCATCTTGCACATCATCCAAAATGCGTTCCACCAGTCCGCCTTCAAATGTTACCCCCAACTTTTCAGCAGGTTTTGCAATCACTTGTGAAAGTTCATTATGATTCATCGACCTGAGCTTAATATCAGCTTTTAATACATCTCCAAAAGGGGGATATGATAGAGCATTGCCTAAGAAATCTGCCCGCATGGTTGCAACTAGCACATTAGTCTTGCCTGGGGAAGATTGAAAGCAGGCTAATAAGATATCTAAAAAACTATGGCGAGTTTTTTGATCCGCACACAAAGTATAAAGTTCTTCAAACTGGTCGGCAATCAACAAAACCCGATGATTGGGATAATTCCGTTGAATTTTGGAGAAAACATCTTGAAGAGGAACGGAACCATTAGCAAAGTATTCAGCTAACTGACGAGCTTGAAACATTTGCTCAGTAGCATTTTTATCCGGCTCGTAAAGGGGAACCAGCGACTCAGCCAGAGCTTGGAATGGTTCTGAACCGGGACGAAAATGGGTAAACTTCCAGTAACCTGCTTTTTGCAGCTTTGGCACTAATCCCGCCAACACCACGGAAGATTTACCGCTTCCCGACGCACCCAACACAGGTATAAAATTACGGTTTTGAGTCGCCGCGAATAGTTCTTCTACAAATACCTCACGTCCAAAGAAAAACTCCGCATCATTGGGACCAAAGGGAAACAAACCGCGATAGGGACAGGGAAGGGTTTCGTCCGTAGCAACCGTAGATTCAATAGGTACTACCGTTGTATTTTCACGGTAATTGTAGTTGATGATAGTGATAGTAGCAGTGTTGCGATCGCCAGTAATGATCGCACTGCTGTCAGCACTCCCTCCGACTTTGGCACTGCGGTCTTCTGTCATATCAACCTCGTTTATTGATTGCGTAAGGCTTGTACTGATTTAATACGTCACATCAATATGTAGTAGTCGTAAAATCTACGTAAGCATTCAAAGGACTACTACAGTACAAACAGCTTTAATTACGCAAAACTTCACAAGTTGAATTGAAACAAACCCCTCACATGGCGCATACTAGACAAATTTCACCAATAAGAAGAAAGTCGTTACCAGAAATAGCTTTCACTGGTAAGTATAAACTCTACATAGTCATTACACCATTTTTTAGCAAATTCAGAGTGGTCAGTAAATAAATTAAAAAAGCGAAGATTAAATAAAATCAAGAAAGTACGGTTATGTATGCTACCTTTTCTATTTATCTACTATGCCAGAATATATAAAAAATCATCTTACACTATATTCTGGTACTAAATTAAAAGTCTTAACACCTCAATAACTTTTATTTTACCCTTGATCCCCAACCTGTTTTATCTAAAATCAGACCTATTTCAATTTATTTGGTTGTGTGTCGTATTGTTAACAAAATAGTTGACAAACATAACACGAAGATAAAAAAAATCTAAAGCAATATCCTTCTTGGGGATCGCTATAACCCATATATAAATATGCTTTTTGGTACAAAACAGCATTAATAAGTGTATGCAAAATTAGATTATGTCAACAAGCCTTAGAAGGCACCATAATATATGAAAAACATTAAATACTTAACTTCTGCCTGCAAATATTGTCGTTATTACCAACCAGAAGGGCGTCGTGGTGGTATGTGTCAACAGTTGGGAGCGCCAGTACAAGCTTCTTGGAAAGCTTGTTCCTTTGCTCTACCACCATTTGCTCCCTCTTGGGAAAAATTGGAAGATGTTTGGAGCTTACCAGATGCTACCCCAGCCTTAATTTCAGATATCACTAAATCTGTGACTCTTAAAGACGAAGTAGCTAGCTGTACTTCTGAACATACAAAAGCAAAAGTTATGATACATTAGCTTTCTACTACTGATCTGAGATCAGTTAACTAGTAGAAGCACAAGTTCTATAATTTTTTATACATCAATCAAGGTAAAATGAAACTCAGACCCCTTTACAGTCAACTTTTCAAATAGTGGTGTAAAAAAAGTGAACGGCAGAGGGTTGAACTTTGCTAATTCCAAGATAAAATTTGCTTTTTAATGATTATGGGTCTAGACCAACCTTGATATCTACAAAAATCGCTCCTTTGATAGAGGAGCGATTTTTAGTGATTGGTTATGGGTCAATAAGGGTAGTTGGTTTTCCTACTTCCCCTTTCCCCTTTCCCCGCATTCCCTTTTTACTGTTCTAGTTTTCTAATCTGAATGAGTGTATCCTCGTAATAATTATTATTGTTTTGTTGCCGATAAAGCTCTGCGGCTTGTTTAAAATCAGCAAGAGCGCCTTTTTTATCTCCTAAATCACGACGTGTTAGCGCTCTATTGTAGTAAGCATTGGCATATTGAGAATTAATTTTGATGGCTTGATTAAAATCAGCAAGTGCCTGTTGCAAATTTTTCGAGTCAAAGTAGGCTATACCCCTGTTATAATAAGCTTTGTCATAGCCTGGTTTATAGTTGATTGCCTGATTATAGTCAGCGATCGCTCCTTGTTTATCTCCCAAATCAGAGCGAGTTAAACCCCGGTTAAGATAAGCATTGGCATATTTAGGATTTATCTTGAGAGCTTGATTGTAATCAGTTATAGCCCCTTGTTTGTCTCCTAATTCATAACGGGTTAATCCCCGGTTGTAGTAAGCTTTGTCATAGTTGGGATTAAGCTTGATCGCCTGATTAAAGTTATTTAATGCTCCTTGTTTATCTCCCAAATCATAAAGGGTTAAACCCCGATAAATATAGGCGTCGGTATAATCGGGTTTGAGCTTGATAGTTTGATTGAAATCATCCAGCGCTTTTTTAGTGTCTCCCTTTTCAGAAAGAGCTACTCCCCGATTGTAGTAGGCAAGAGCATAGTTAGGATTAATCCTGATTGCTTGGTTGTAATCATCAATCTCCCCTTGTCTGTCTCCTAATTCATAGCGGGTTAAGCCACGATTGTAGTAGGCTTTGTCATAATTGGGATTGAGCTTGATCGCTTGATTATAGTCAGCGATCGCTCCTTTTTGATCACCGGATGCAGAGCGAGCTAAACCCCGATTATAGTAGGCTTTGTCATAGTTAGGATTAATCTTGAGGGCTTGATTATAATCCGCCATCGCCCCTTGTGTATCTTTCAATTGATAGCGTGCTAAACCTCGGTTCAGGTAAGCATCTTCTGCGTTGGGCTTAATTTTGAGTGACTGGTTATAATCAGCGATCGCCGCTTGGTATTGTTGCAATTCATAGTAGATTAAACCCCGATTGTAGTAAGCATCGTCATGTCTGGGGTTGATCTTCACAGTTTGAGTATAGTCAGCGATCGCTCCTTGTTTATCTCCACTATCAGAGCGGGCTATACCCCGGTTATAGTAGGCATTAGCATATTTAGGATTGAGACGAATTGCTTCAGTATAATTGGCGATCGCTCCTTGATAGTCTTTATTGCGATAACTATCATAAGCTTTGATAAAAAAGTCATCTGCTTTCGGCGCAGTCGGAGTAGTATTATTTCTAGTGTATGAACGCCCGCCTACATCGATCCCAACAGCTACCATTTTTTGCAAAGCAACATTGATGGTTGTACCTATACCAACTTCTTGCTCATCAGCCCTACCATGAACACCTACCAATTCCCCTTTTTCATTCAGTACAGGGCCACCACTCATCCCATTGAGAGTCTTATTTTCATATATTAAGTTATAACCATCACGCTGGGCTGCACCGTTAGCATTTATCTGTCCCTTGTTGAAAGAAAAGTAAGGATTAGAAATAGCTGCTGTTTTGGCTGGAAATCCACCTACATATACAGTTGTGGTTGCTGTTGCTTGATCAGAGTTACCGATTTTGGCAACATTGTAAGGTCTGCTACTACTAAACTCGACAATTGCCAAGTCTAATCCTTGCAAGTGTTTGACATTGCTAACTGCATAATTTTGTTGATCTGGTGTAATTACTTGATATTTTTTACTCTCTTTGACTACGTGATAAGCAGTTAAGACTGTATAACTGTCACCGGAACGTCTAATAATCACTCCCGAACCTGTAGCGGGAGGAATTTGATCATCCACAATCTGTACTGTAATCTCTTTACCTATGTTTTCTATGTCTTGAGAAGATAGAGCAACTGCGATGTGTGATTGCGTCAACACAATAGACGCGCCTATCAATACAGATGAAAGACTGTAAAAATACTTCATATTTATAACCTTACTAAGGTCTTTTTATTTACATATTTGCATTAAATAAAATTCTGTTGATGTAGGCAAGATATTTATAACAATCCTAATTTATGAGAATCGCAGAGCTTATATCCTCGACACTCATGCGAAGTCGGGGAGCTTGTCTGGAGCGAATAATTTCGGAATACTGTAGTTTCCTAGAACAAAGAAAATAACTAGGTAGTTACCCCGTCAAAGACAAATGAAAGCTAAGATACATTTAATTACGCAACTGTACAGGCATAGCTAAATAAGTCATTTTTAAACCGCCCAAAGGAGTAAAAATCACTGGGGTGAGTTCTGTATTCATCTGCATCAAAATTTCGGAAGCTGGCAAAGCTTTTAAGCCTTCCATTAAATATTTAATATTAAAAGCAATATCTATATCTTCTCCTAATATGTGGGCTGGCATTGATTCCATTGCACTACCCACATCCTGAGATTCCACAGATAAGGTAATTTCTTGAGCATCGCCATTAACGCTGACTTTCACCAAGTTATTCTTTTGGTCTGCGAGTACAGCAATTCGTTCCAAACTACTCAATAATTGCTTTCTTTCTAATGTCAATTCTCTTTGAAATTGTTTAGGAATAAGTAGACGGTAAGCAGGATACTGACCTTCTAAAGTACGGCTAGTTAAGCGTTGATGCTGCCATTCAAATACAACTTGACCTTGATCAAAATATAAAGCCACAGGTTCTTCAGATTCAGAATTATGAGCCAACATCCGCTCTAGTTCACGCAAGGCTCTTGCTGGTACTGTCACCTCTAAACTATCTTCACTACTAGCATCTGGACTCTCATTTGTAGTTTCTACGACTGCGAGGCGATGTCCATCAGTAGCGGCGAATTCTAGGGTATCTTGCTTAACTGTCAAATGTACACCAGTTAGTACTTGCTTGGTTTCATCTGCACTAGTAGCAAATAATGAACCCCGCAAACCCTCAATTAGTGTAGTCGCACTGAACTGCATAGGTTGAGCATTTTCAATTACGGGTAATTCTGGAAACTCTTCGCCTCCCATTGCTCGCACCTGATAACGTCCGCTCTTAGGTGTGAGTGTGACAATTAAACCGCTATAGTCTGGTAAGTTCTCGGCTGTAGAAGATGATTCATCGTCCAGAGTAATTTCTCCCTCTGATAAACGAGAAACTATATCATTGAGTAATTTCGCAGGTAGAGCGATCGCCCCTGGTTGTAAAACCTCAGCACCGAAACTCGTCCGTATACCCAAACTCAAATCAAACGCTGTTAGGCTAACTTGATTTGTTTCAGCATCAGCCTGCAACAGCACATTCGCCAGAACTGGATGAGTAGGACGAGAAGGAACAGCACGGCTGGTTAGTGAAAGGTGAGTACTGAGATCGCTTTGATTACAAACGAGTTTCATGATCAGGGTTAGCTGGTGTGCTTGGATATGGTAGCACCCTTGGGCAAGGATTGGGGATTGGGGATTGGGGATTATTGTGGAAAACTTGTGGAAAAACTGGGAACTTTTTCCACAGGGTAATTATGCTCACCAGAGTTTTCCACAGAATCTTTATGAGTTTTCCACAGAATCTTTATGATTTTTCCACAATCTAATTTATTCTTAATACTTTTTTATAGTTTACTTAATAATTTTAGTTATTAATTAATACTTTATTGTCTATTGTTAATTACCCCCCTTGTCCCCCATCCCCGACACCCGATATCCTACTTGGGGCGGCTTGTCAGATTAATGCGATCGCTCAGTTGGCGTAGTGTTTGTGCCAAGTTTTTATCTGTTTCTTTTAATTGAATAATTTTCTCACAACTGTACATAACTGTTGTGTGGTCTTTCCCACCAAATTCCTCTCCTATTCTAGGCAAACTTAAATCCGTGTGCTGCCGCATTAGATACATTCCTATCTGACGAGACCAACTAATTTCTCGCCGTCGTGAGTTGCTTTTAAGGTCTTCAATGGTAACATTAAACTCATCAGCAATGATAGTCAAAATTGTTTCTGGGGTTGCTTCTACTTTTTGAGTAGGAGGTTCCAAAACTGGTGCAACATTTTCTACCGTCATCGATAAACCCCAAATGGAAACATATGCTAGCGCCCGAATAAATGCTCCTTCCAATTCTCGAATATTTGAGGTGTAATTAGAGGCAATATATTCAATTACATCCTCTGGTAGACTGATATTTTCATACTCGGCTTTTTTTTGCAGAATAGCCATTCTAGTTTCTAAATCTGGCGGTTGAATATCAGCTATCAAGCCCATTGCAAACCGAGAACTGAGACGTTCTTGCAGCCGAGGAATTTGATTAGGAGGGCGATCAGAAGCAATCACAACTTGTTTGCCAGCTTCATGTAAGGTATTAAATGTATGAAAAAATTCTTCTTGGGTATATTCTTTACCCTCAATAAACTGAATATCATCAACTAAAATCAAATCTGCTGCTCGGTAGTGTTCGCGAAAACTTTGCATACTGTCTTTGCGAATAGCAGTGATTAAATCATTTGTAAACTGTTCGGTAGAAACATAGAATATTTTTGAATCTGGGCAAATTTCTAAGCGATAATGTCCGATCGCCTGCATGAGATGAGTTTTACCTAAACCCACACCACCGCACAAAAACAAGGGATTAAATTCTCTACCAGGTGATTCAGCAACCGCCAAAGCAGCAGCATGAGCCATACGATTATTGGCTCCGACTACAAATCGTGAAAAGGCATATTTGGGATTGAGTTCAGTCGTTTTCAGCCGATTTTTGACAGCATTTTCGGCAATATTACTCTGAAATGGTAATGATAAAGATGCTTCTTTGTCTGTAAACTGAGACACATCATCACCTTGAGCAACAGTAATATAAATTACCACAGGATAACCCAGAATATCCTGAACAACATCAGCAATTGTCTTAATGTAGTATTTTTGCAGCCAATTACGAGCAAAGGGGTTGGGAGTACAAATTACTAAATAGTTATTTTCTAATCGTTCAGCGCTAGCAGTTCTGATCCAAGTTTCAAAGGTGGGACGGGATAGTTCTAGCTGCAAGCGTTCCAAAACCTGACTCCACAGACTATCTATGGGAATTGCCATTATTTACCACCTTTGCTGCTAACCGTCACAATAATATAAGCAAGCACCAATCTAACAGTTATCAGTGATCAGTTATCAGTTAGCAGGGTCAATCCAAAATCTAAAATTGTTGAGTTCACACCATAAATTTGATAACTGTTCACTAATTTAATGTTTAGATTCCCCCAGTAGGCAATATCCTATCACTCACAGATTCAGATGGAGAAGTAAGCACGGATGAAGAATGCAGACAAGAATTTGCAACAGAGAAATCTTAATACTGAGTTAAGTCAATACTACTCGGTTAAGAAAATCGACCAACCTAAAATCTCTGTAGAGAAGCGAAATTTACGGTCTCTAGATTCCCAAAATCGCAGCGAAAAATCCTTAACCGAGCAGTATTGTGAGTTAAGTAAGTTAACAAATAAAGTTTCACAACAGGTGGAGATTGTTAGACACGGGGATGCGGAGAGTGTGTTTAATAAATTCTCCGCGTCCTCGCGTCAGTTCGTCCCCGCGTCAGTTCGTCCCCATGTCTTTGCGTCTTATATGCGGTTCCTGTTTGTAGCTAGCGTAGCATTTATATCTATAACTGGTTGTAATCGTAACGTAAACATACCGAGAAATCAAACACCTAATTCTCAAGTGCCAAACCCGATTAGCGCCCCTGTTCCTGCTCCTCCTGCGATTTTGCAATCATCTGGAGATCCTAACTTTGTGGTGAATGTGGTGCAAAAGGTAGGGCCATCTGTGGTTCGCATTGATTCTGCTAGAACAATAACATCATCAAGATCGGATGACTTCGGCGATCCATTTTTCCGGCGATTTTTTGGAGATGAACCACAGCCTCGACAGAGAGTCGAGCGGGGTAGTGGTTCTGGTTTTATTATCAGTGCCAATGGTCAAATTTTGACCAATTCTCATGTTGTTAATGGTACTGATACGGTAACGGTAAGATTAAAAGATGGTCGTACTTTTGATGGACGAGTCATAGGGGAAGATCCAGTTACTGACGTTGCTGTAGTGACGATTGATACGAAAGATTTGCCAACTATAGCTTTGGGTAATTCTGAGAGTTTGCAGCCAGGAGAAGCAGTAATTGCGATTGGTAATCCTTTGGGTTTAGACAATACTGTCACTTCTGGAATTATCAGTGCTACAGGACGTTCTGGTAGTGCGATCGGGGCTAGCGATAAACGTGTTGATTATATTCAAACTGACGCTGCGATTAATCCTGGTAACTCTGGTGGACCTTTACTGAATAGTCGTGGAGAAGTCATTGGTATGAACACCGCTATCATTCGTGGCGCTCAAGGATTAGGTTTTGCTATTCCCATTAGCACTGCTCAAAGAATCGCTAAAGAATTAATCACTAATGGAAAAGTAGATCATCCCTATTTGGGTATTCAGATGGTGACGCTGACACCCGAAATTAAAGAAAGAATCGGGAAATTAGGTATTAATATCAATACAGATAAAGGGGTTTTATTGATTGATGTGATCAGACGCTCTCCCGCAGCCAATGCTGGACTACGAGAAGGTGATGTGATTCAAAGTATCAATAACCAGTCTGTGAATGAGGTTGAACAAGTGCAAAAATTAGTAGAAAACAGTAAAATAGGAGTCCCGTTGCAATTAGAAGTACAACGCGATGGACGCAATTTGCAAGTTGCAGTTCGACCTGCTGCTTTGCCTGTTCAGCGTGAAAGTCTATAAAATTATGAATGAAAAGATTTCATATGGGAGTTTAAATGATGAGCGAAATGCTCTCAATTATTCAATTAGGTCATCCTATACTTCGTAAAAAAGCAGCTGAAGTTGAAAATATCCAAGACCAAGCCATTCAGCAGCTGGTTGACAATTTAATTGTTACAGTTTGTGAAGCTAACGGTGTAGGTATTGCTGCTTCTCAGGTTGCTCAACCATATTGTGTCATGATTGTGGCGTCACGCCCTAATCCCAGGTATCCTCATGCTCCACAGATGGAACCCACAGCTATGATTAATCCCCGGATCATTGCTCATTCTAGTACTGTGAGTAAAGATTGGGAAGGTTGCTTAAGCATTCCTGGGATCAGGGGTCTAGTACCAAGGTATGAATCAGTAGAAGTTGAATACACAGACAGAAATGGCAAGATACAAAGACAATGGTTAACTAATTTTGTGGCTCGTATTTTTCAACACGAATATGATCATTTTGATGGTATAGTGTTTTTAGACCGCTTAGAAAGCAACTTAGATATTGTTACGGATCAGGAATACCAAAAATTAGTAATTAATAATATTTGACAAAAAATAATTCTAAAGAGCTATACAAAAGGCGGAATTTTAAGTTAAATTTAATTTGATGTTAACCTTTTGGCTTTGAGGTAGCTATTGGGTAAATGACAAAAACTATTAGTAGTCGCGAGGGGTTAAGTCAACCGCTGCAACCATCTTCTGGCTTAATCTTTGCTCATCAGCAAAGCGATGAAGTTCATAACCATAAGGGTGAAGTATCTACACGGTCAACAGCACAATCAATGCTTGGCAAGCTCAAAATTACTCATGTAACTCAAGGCCGCGTGCGAATCCGTGCCACTGACGTCAGTCATAACTCGATACTAGAAAGTTTATCCCGGCAATTACGGCAGCATCACGGTGTAACGGAAGTTACGACTAATAATAAAACCAGCAGTTTGCTGGTTAAATTTGATGAAACTAGGCTGTCTTTGCCACAGATGTTGGCAATACTGCAAGAGTTTGGCATTCAGCAATATCAAGCTGTCTGTGATTCAGAAAATAATAGTGATCCATTCGCTGCTTGGAAATCTGTAGAATTTTGGAAAGAGCAAGGACTTTCGTTTATTCCTTTATTTGCAGGGTTAGGAGTGACAGGGGCGATAGGAATTAACGGGTTGGCAGCAATTCCGGTATACATGATTACAGCAGACGCTACCCGACGTGTGATTGACTATATAGAACCTCAATTATTGGGATCTAAAAAGAATAAAAAATTGAATACAGCTTCTGCAACGCAATCAATAACAAAACATCAAGTGACACCTCAAATATCTTTAGCAAAAGTGGAGCAAATTACAACTGTCAAACGAGAATTATTGCCAGCAAAAAATGTGGACAATGCAAAGATTACTTACAACATTGTTCATGCAATTCCGGGGCGTATTAGGATGAGCGTACCAAAACTAGCTCATGACCGAAATTACGCAAAACGCTTGGAGAGATTGCTTGAAGCTGATCCCCAAGTTACAAACGTACGTATCAATTGTGATGCAGCATCAGTGGCGATCGCCTATCAACCGAACAATATCAAAGCGTCTCGCTGGGTTGATTTGATGCAACTAGCACAGAAGGAGACGACTGCACCACTGCAAACGACTAAGCAACCGCAAGTAGACGCGGTAACACAAAGACACACAGAAGCACAGCAGCAAAAAAAATTCCAGACAACAAAAGTGGAATCAACACCAGAGATAACTGGTTTATGGGCTAATTTCAAAGCTCCAGCTTTGTCTTATGCTCTCGCCTTTATGGCGAACTTTCCTATTAATGCAGCCCCGGACTGAGGAGGGAGGAAAGCAATGGTTGGATCGATATTACGACTGGTATCTACCCCAGAAAAAAAAACCCAAGTAAGAGTCACGCAGCATACTGATCACACTGAGCAGAAATCACCCCAAGAAGTCTACAGCATTACCTATGCAATGTCAGGACAAATCGGGTTGTGCGTACCTCGTATTTCCAGAGATTCTAGATATCTGGAACGACTTGGGAAGCTACTGAAAGCAGAAGCTTCAGTTACAAATGTGCAAATCAATAGTACTGCTGCATCTGTGGTAGTGACTTACAACTCTAGAGAAATGTCGGATGATGAGATGCGATCGCATCTCACTAATCTGATTCAATCTGCTGCACAAGAGCCAGTAACGATTCAACCAGGAAATTCCTACTCCAAAACTAGTCAAATACAAAGCGGACAGATTAAGTCTACTGAACTTGAACTGACAAAAGAAACTTATAGCATTACCTATGCAATGTCAGGACAAGTCGGGTTTTGTGTTCCTCGCATTTCCAGAGATGATAAATATCAAGAGCGTCTTGTAAAGTTGTTGAAAGCAGAGGCTTTGGTTACGAAGGTGCAAATAAATATCACTGCTGCGTCTATTGTGGTAATCTACAAATCTGGAGTCATGTCAGATTATGAGATGCGATCGCATCTAGTGAATCTGATTGAATCTGGCAGAGAACAGCCAGTAACGATACAACCAGCGAATTCATACCCAATAGTTAACCAAACAGAAAATGTACAAAAACAAGATCAGGAGAAATTACCAGTTCTCCCTGCATCTTCCCATCCTCTGGTTACAAGATGTTTTAATACCACTGCTGTTAAGGAAATGGCAGTTGCAACAATTACAGAACGCAAATTTGTATTTAGCAGAAACTTGCCTCAAGTAAGTATAAACAAGCAAGCATCCTCCGAAATTCATAACGGTGAAAACCAGAGTTCTTGTTTATCTACAGCAAAAATCCTGCCAGAGTCTTCATCTGGCCCTGACTCTGCTTTGCTTCCCCAGAAAACAGAACACAAAGCAAAGCAGCCAGATCACAAAGTAGCTTATAGCATTGCTCACGTCATTCCGGGAAGAATTCGTTTTCACGTGCCTCGGATCGCTCGTGATCCCAAATATGTGCAATGCTTAGAGGCTTTATTAAAAGCAGATCCAACAGTCATCGGCGAACGAGTCAACCGTGCAGCAGGATCAATAGTCATCACTTACAAATCTGCGGTGAAAGCCAATACCAAAGATTGTGATCGCAGTGTTTTGGAAGCTGCAATATCCCATTTAGCAAATCTGCTGCAATCTGCTAGTGATGTAGCAGTTGCTTAACTGCAAAGAACCCAAAAGCAGGAATTTTTCAACAAAATACAGGCTTGAAGACACTGTTTGTAATAAGGACTTTAGTCCTCACTACAAACCATCTTCTCGTCGCCAATAAACCTCTTTGCAGGTTAAAGGGGAAAGGATTTTTCAATTCCTTTATACCAATTCACTAAAATCAAGCAACAAATGCAAACTGTAAAACTCAGATACCATCTGATTTTCTGAATTTTGAATTTTGAATTGGTATTAATCCTTACCCCGACTTCTGCAAGAAGTCTAATTGTTCACCAATATTTTTTTATGAGAGAGAAGCAATGGTACAAGTTAAGGTGGGTCTACCATCCTCCGCAGGTCAAGTTTCACAACTGAATTTGACCCAAAAGCATGGAAAAGCCCATTTTATAGAATATAAGGGACATTCACGCACTCATCTTCCCAAAGTAGACTATACTGTTATCCATACAATTCCGGGAAGAATACGGTTACGAGTACCTCGCTTGCGTCATAATCCAGACTACGCACAGCGCCTCCAAGTTCTGCTAGAAGCAGATGCGTTAGTCACATCCTTGCGACTCAAGCCAGCTGCTGCATCGGTTGCGGTTACTTATAACCCTAAAACAGTTTCAGAATTTAAGCTACGCCATCATCTAGGCCATGTATTTCAATCCGCAGCAGAAGTTGTGGTTTTAAAGCCAACAACCCAAAAAACCACAAAAGAAACACAGACATCTTGGCCTGGATTACAACTTTCTGGCGCTGCTACTGCTTTGGCTGTGCTGGGTGGCCCATTGGGTTTAACCATTCCGCCGATTTTGATGGTAGGAACCATTTCTCTTGCTACCTTGCCTGTTCTTCAACGTGCTTGGAAAGGAATTACACTAGAGAGAAAACTAAATATAGACTTTTTGGATTTGATTGCGATCGCCATTACGACAATCCAAGGTAGATTTCTCGCACCAGCATTAATGCTGAGTTTAATTGATATTGGTGAAAAGATTCGCGATCGCACAGCTCGTTGTTCAGCACAGCAAACTTTAGATTTGCTCAGTTCCCTGGGACAATTCGCCTGGGTAGAACGAGATGGTGAAAAACAACAAATACCCATTCACGAAGTGCAGCGTGGCGATATTGTCATTGTCTATCCAGGAGAACAAGTCCCAGTTGACGGGACAATCTTGCGGGGGAAAGCGCTACTGGATGAACAAAAACTAACTGGCGAATCCGTACCTGTATTCAAAACCAAGGGACAAAACGTCTTCGCTTCTACCTTGGTACGGGAAGGACGCATGTATATTTTGACAGAACGAGTTGGCAATGATACACGTGCCGGGAAAAGTCTCCAGTTGATGGAGCAAGCTCCTGTCCACGATACCCGGATGGAAAACCATGCAGCTACAGTAGCACAAAAAACAGTATTGCCAACTTTGTTACTAGGAGTAGCAGTATTTGCCCTGACTCGCAACCCAGCCAGAGCCGCCAGTGTCCTGACTCTAGACTTTGCTACAGGAATTCGGGTATCTGTACCAACTACTGTTTTGGCAGCTCTTACCCATGCAGCAAAACGCGGTGTTTTAATCCGCAGTGGTAGAGCGCTAGAGCAACTGGCACAGCTAGATACCATTATCTTTGATAAAACTGGTACACTCACTCAAGGGGAAGCTGCTGTTGTTGGTGTCGAAAGTCTCAATCCTGCCGTCTCTTCTCTAAGAGTGCTGCAACTAGCTGCAACTGCTGAACAGCGTCTAACTCACCCTGTTGCAGAAGCAGTCATGCGCTATGCCGAAGCTCACAAAGTTGAGATGTTACCGCGTAGCAAATGGGACTATCAGCTAGGCTTAGGGGTAAAAGCAGAGATCGACGGCGAAACAGTTTTTGTGGGTAGTGAACGTTTCCTGCGTCTTCAAGAAATAGACATGTCCGGCTTGGAAGGACATCAAAAACCTGATTCGGCAATTTATGTTGGCAGCAATGGTCAAGTTTTAGGTATAATAGAATATAGTGACTTATTGCGTCCCGAAAGCCGCGAAGTTATTAGCAGACTGTTAACGGTGGAAAATGTGGAAGTACACATGCTCACCGGAGACAATCAGCAGACTGCTAATGCTGTAGCCGCACAGCTTGGAATTGCCCCAAGTCATACTCACGCCGAAGCTTTTCCTGAGCAAAAAGCAACAGTTGTCCGTGAATTACACGAACAAGGCAAGACAGTTGCATTTGTTGGCGATGGCATAAATGATTCACCTGCTTTAGCATATGCTGATGTTTCCGTTTCCTTCGCCAACGGTTCCGATATTGCTCGTGAAACAGCAGATGTGGTACTGATGCACAATAACTTGCATGGGTTACTAGAAGCGATCGCGATCGCTCGCCAAACCAAGCAATTAATTCAGCAAAATACGGGTATTATTGCCATTCCTAACTTAGCTGCTTTGATGGTAGCCGTATTTTTTGGGCTGAATCCTTTAGCAGCAACAGTAGTTAACAACGGTTCCACAGTTGTTGCGGGAGTCAATGGTTTACGTCCACTTCTCAAACCAACAAATGTTTAAAAGTTGGTTGTTGATTGTTGCTTGTAAACTATCAATAAAATTAAAAATCTCTATCGACAGCAAGATGAAATATTCATCTCAAATGAATTAAGATTAGAGGTTTTAATAGAAAGTTCAATTCACGTGAGGTTAATAAATAATGGCACCGAAAATTACTGACTTTGTAGAAGATGCTGGCGCACCTGGAATTATTGCAGGTATTGGTGCGGTCATTTTAGCACCCGTTGTGATTCCAGTAGTAGCAGGAGTTGGTAAACCAATTGCTAAATCTTTGATCAAAGGTGGACTTGTTCTTTATGAAAAGAGCAAAGGAGCTTTTGCAGAATTAGGCGAAAATTGGGAAGACATGGTAGCTGAAGCTAGAGCAGAACTTGCTGAATCTAAGCAACTGCCAGCTGTTGAAGCTGCTGATAATATATCTGACAATGGTGCATAACACGCTTGTTGGGTAAAGTTTAAAGGGCAAAGGGAAAAGGAAAGTTTTTCACTTTAGCCCTTTAACAATTTTGGCTTTTGGACTTCGTCGTAAGCGCTCAGTCGAACGATTTTGGATTGAATCCATTGAATTTGGGAGACTGCGATTCAAATCGCAGTCTCATAGCTAAAGTCTGCTTAAGCAGACTATTAGACATCTGGTGAAAAAGAATATAAAAGCCTTATGTAGTCAGGGTCGATATCCCATTTCTGGAGAGGTCTATTTGATTGATTGAGTCGTCTTTATACGACTTGTGCTATTAGCTATAGCGGTTCTCGCTCAGATGAGGTACATTCTCAAAGTTGAAATGATTTATCTATGAAGTCTAGCTATACTTCATTAGCATAGGAAACGCTATAAGGGTTTAAACCCTTAGTGATATATTGAAAAAATCGGGATGCTCCCTTCGATTGAAATAAATTTTGTAATTACTCAAGGAGAGTGGTTACGTGTTGAAAAATGGTAATGGCACTCTTACTCAGATGCCAAAAACAATGTCGGAAAAAATCATCAAAAGACGCCCTAAACCAATACTGACAAAAATTGTTAGTAATACTCCGGGTAGGTTACGTTTGCGAGTTGCTCATTCCCATCGTCAAAAGGAAGAAATGCAACGTCTCGCCAAAACATTAGAAGCAAATCCTAGTATCAATAATGTGCGGATGAATGTTCAGCAAGGGAGTATTACCATCCAGCACAATCGGGACGATGAGAGTTTCAAAAATGTTCTCACTACCCTATATGATTTAGGGATAATTTTTGCTGATATTACAGGTGGAAAATCTGAAGCAGCAGCAGGAGTATCAGATTCAATTGTTGATTTGAACAAGCGAGTCCACGATGCAACCAAGGGTTTAATTGACTTACGAATCATTATGCCCATAGGACTTGCTACCCTTTCGATTCGCCAGTTACTCATCAAAGGTTTGCAATTAGAAATTATTCCCTGGTATGTGTTGGCATGGTATGCATTTGATAGTTTCATCAAGCTGCATGGTACAACAAGCCAATCAACATCTACGAGTGAAGAATAGGTTCAATTAAGTTTATTAGCGGGTAAGATGCCCGCACTACAAAAATTCTATGCGCTGCTATCGTATATCAGTTCTTATATGAATGGTGTAGATGTAGGATTGCATATTATAGATAGCAGAAAGCAACGGATTTAACTCAAAGCATCAGGTAAGAGCAAATGTTCCTTCAGAAAGTTCTGGAGGAAATAGTTATTATTTGTATTCATGGTTCATAAATATTCTATTTTATTCAGTAAGATATTTAAGGAAAAATTTTAAACTCTTATAATAAAGAGATTTAACCATAAATTATCCGTCAGCAAAATATGAAAAAACTTATTAACAATCCGCCTGATTTTGTGCGCGAAAGTTTAGAAGGTATGGCGATCGCTCACCCAGATTTAATTAAAGTCAATTTTGATCCTAATTTTGTCTATCGAACTGATGCACCGATCAAAGGTAAAGTAGCAATTATATCTGGGGGTGGTAGTGGACACGAACCGATGCACGCTGGTTTTGTGGGAATGGGAATGCTCGATGCTGCTTGTCCTGGTGAGGTTTTTACTTCGCCTACCCCTGACCAAATGCTCGCAGCAGCAAAAGCTGTAGATAGTGAAGCAGGTATTTTATACATCGTGAAGAACTACTCCGGCGATGTGATGAATTTTGAAATGGCGACAGAGTTAGCTCGAAGTGAAGGTATCCAGACGCTGAATATCTTAATCGATGATGATGTTGCAGTCAAAGATAGTCTTTATACCCAGGGACGACGGGGTGTCGGAACTACAGTACTAGCAGAAAAAATCTGTGGTGCAGCAGCGCAAGAGGGATATAATTTACGACAACTAGCTTCTTTGTGTAGGCGCGTCAATTTACATGGACGAAGTATGGGTATGGCCCTGACTTCCTGTACAACACCAGCCAAAGGTACACCAACGTTTACACTTGGGAACCAAGAAATGGAGATCGGTATCGGGATTCACGGTGAACCCGGAAGGGAACGCATGAGTCTAAAATCAGCAGATGAAGTTGCTGAGATGTTAGCGCTATCAATTATTGAGGATGCATCTTATACTCGGACACTACGAGAATGGGACGAAAAAACAGGCGAATGGCAAGAAGTGGAACTGGTAAATGCAAATTTTGTCAAAGGCGATCGCTTGCTAGCTTTTGTTAATAGTATGGGTGGTACGCCGATTTCTGAGTTGTATATCATCTACCGCAAACTCGCAGAAATTTGTCAACAGCATGGACTACAAATAGTGCGAAACTTGATTGGTGCTTATATTACTTCCTTAGATATGCAAGGTTGCTCTATTACTCTACTCAAGCTAGATGACGAGATGATTCGCTTATGGGACGCACCTGTAAAAACCCCAAGCTTACGGTGGGGAATTTAACTCAACTATATAAAACTCTTACCAATGACAAATGACATCAATCTTTAAAACCCGTATACAACATCAGAACTCTACCATTACCTGTGTATCTGCCAGGAAGTTGATCTTTAATCAGCTTTTTAGTTTGGCTTCCTCGTGTTTCTTCTACCCATATTTGATAGCTATCATTATCAAAATACACTTCAGCCACACCAATGAAGGAAGCAGAAGCATTAGTAATACGGAAAAGAGGATCTTGGGGCTTTTGTTCACCAGCAGCATAAAATAGTCCACCCAAAAGTTCAGTTAAGCCACCGTTTTTAGTTTCAATTTTTGTCTTACCTTTCTCTGTTTTAAAACCGAGAATCCACAGTTTTGCTCCATTATTAACTATATTAGTCTCTAAATCACCTTCAGGATTGACTTGGCGTACCCAAATATCTTGAGCAGGATTTAAAAACCTCAGTTTATCCATAACAGCATCATCAATAAATAAATCTCCACTACCGTTACTTTCTAAACTTAGGTGACTAATACTACGATAAACAACAGTTCTCTTAGCCACATTCTTCCATCTCAACTTAGAACCAAAATCAACAAAGAAGTTTTCAACAATCAGTGTTGGTTTACTACCGTTATCTGCGACTATTTCTCCTTTCCCATTCATTACTCCTCCTGTACTAATAAATCTTTCTAGTTTTCCTCGTAGTCGCAGAGAACCGTCAATGATAAATGTTCCTTTCCCACCAGGTACTACTACTGTTGTGGCGCCAGAATCAATTGCCTTTTGAAAAGCCGCTGTATCATCTTTATTATCGTTAGCAATTGCGCCAAACTTCTCAACACTCACCCATTTTTTCGGATCATCCCATTTCAACTTGGGAAACTTTTTAATGGGAAGTTGCAGTGACTTTGATGGTGAAGGAAATTGTGAAATTATGGGATGGGATGTATATTCCTTCAAATTGGAACCTGTAACTATCTTTTTTCCTTCTCTTGTATTATTTAAGAGAATTTCTTTATATCCAGAAGAGACGACATTTCTACCATAAATAAAACCAGCCGAAGAAATTCCTGGAAGTTTCTTAGCGCGATCGCGACCAACCACTTTAGCATTTACTAGGGTCAAAGTACTACCAGGATCGACACCTCCATTGGGATCAATACCATTGATAATTGCCGATACAGAATTAATGCTATTAAAACCCTCCAAACTCATTGCTTGTCCATTATTAAAAATACCTGCAAAATTTTGATCGCGGACAGTAATATTCTGCATGGTAATACCATTAATAGCGTTATTGGTACGCACACCATAATCAAAACCAACTACTTCTACATCTTCAATCAAAAGAGGGCCAACTTCACCATGAGTTAAAGCTAAACCAGTAGTTCCCTTTTTGTCTTCAGAGATAATCTTGACGCTTCTGACTGCTCCTTGATTATTAGCAACAAAATTCAATCCCTCTGCACCTGGATTATTTTTTCCAACTTTAATAGTCAGATTTCTCACAGAATTACCAAAACGTTGAGCCGCTATACTTGCTTTAAAATCTTCTGAATTGGGATCTAAATCTGGATCGAATCCTGTAGAAATAACTGGTCGAGGTTTGTTGACATCTTGGAATAAAGGAGATTGATCTTGAAGGCGAATAATCACGCGATCGCGACTTTGACCTTGTAGCGTAGTAAATTTATAATCCGAGCGGTTACGCTCTCCAGCTGGCCAATGTAGACTATTAGAAATATCATAAGTACCGTTTGGTAAGTAAATAATTCGTCCTTGAGCGGGAAATTGATTGAGTGCTTTTTGAATAGCTTCTGTATCATCCTTTCCATCGTTGGGTATAGCTCCATATTCTGGTGCAGTAACATCTAATACACCTACATTTTTGGGAAAAACAATATTTTCTGGTACACTTGGGCTAGCTTGCGCGATTTGAATCTCAGCATTTTTGGTATAGTCAGCACAAGTAGAAGTGACAACAGCCACAAAAATCAAGCAGGGAATTTGTTTGAAGATAGAGGCTTTAGCAAAAAACACAAGCTGATGTTCTCTTAAATACTTTACTACTCCCTCTTACATTTGTTAATTGCCAAAACCGTAAGAACTCGGATATTTCTCTATGATATCTGCATTCAGCAGGAGGTCTGAAGATGGTGAGAAAAGAGCAGATTTTGCAGTGGTTGCAAAGATTTGCAACTCTAGTCGAAGCAAACAAAGACTACTTAACAGAATTAGATGCAGCCATAGGTGATGCTGATCATGGTATCAACATGGAACGTGGCTTTAAAAAGGTCATTACTCAGTTACCAACTGTTGCAGATAAAGACATCGGTAGTATTTTGAAAACGGTGAGTATGACCCTAATCTCCACAGTTGGTGGTGCAAGCGGCCCGCTTTATGGCACATTATTTCTACGAGCAAGTACGGTAGTAGCTAGCAAACAAGGACTTAGCGAGCAAGATATACTAACTATGTTGCAAGCGGGATTAGATGGTGTCATTAGTAGAGGTAAAGCACAACTAGGCGATAAAACGATGGTGGATGCTTTTTCACCAGCCGTAGCAGCTTTTGGACAAGCTGTGACAAGAGGTGAAGATACATTGTCAGCAATGCAACAAGCTGTAGCAGCAGCAGAGAAGGGAATGCAAGATACAACACCAATGCAGGCTAAAAAAGGTCGCGCCAGTTATTTGGGAGAACGAAGTATAGGACATCAAGATCCAGGGGCGACTTCTGTTTATTTTATGTTGCAGAGTTTGCTAGATGTTATCCAGTAAGTAAGTTGGGAAAGTGAACTACGTGCTGGGCGTTCACTCCTGCTTGAAACTCTAAGTTGAATTAAAGCCTTAATTCAACAGGAAAAAGGCTATTTTTAAGGGATTTTAAACATTTGGGATGCTCACAGTGACAGCCTTGCTGAGTTTAATCAAATCAGTTTTTCATACAGCAGCAAAGAGAGAAGAAAATCAAATATAAAAATTAATACCCAACTTGTTACAACTGCTGCGGTTGCTGATTCTCCTACCTGTTTTGCTCCACCTGTAGTAGTCAATCCCCAATTACAACCAATTACAGCAACCAGCACACCAAAAATTAAGGCTTTGAGCAAAACAGTCAATATATCCGGTACTGCTAAAAAATTCCTCACTGATTCTAAAAAGATCTCTGGGTCTACTTGGTAAAATTGCATAGCCGCAAAAACACCACCCATAATCCCGATTACTAAACCTAAAATTGTGAGAATTGGCAACATTAAACAGCAAGCAATTACCCTTGGTACCACAAGATAATCAATAGGGTCAGTTTTAAGCATATAAAGTGCATCTATTTGTTCTGTGACAGACATTTCACCGATTTCCGCCGCAAAAGCAGAACCGACCTGCCCAGCAATTATACTTGCAGTCAAAATAGGTGCTAATTCTCGACAGAATGCTAAAGCAAAAGCGCCTCCCACAGTATTTACTGCATCAAATTTGACTAATTCCCTAGCGGTTTGAATCGTAAAAATCATACCTGCACAACCATTTACCAACAGTACAGGTAGGATAGAACCTGGTCCTGCTGTCACCATATGTTCCAGAATCTTGTGGTAGCATGTTTTTCCTTGAATAAAATGCAGCCATACCTGACCCATGAGCAAGATACTAGTAACAAGGCGGGCAATGTGCGATCGCCTAGATTTTTTTTGAGGTTGCAATGTTAATTTAACTGCTTAATCGTTCTATCAATTAAATTTACACCCTGCTGTACAGTTTCTATCAAACTTAACTCTACACGCAACTGTGCCGCACCGACAAAACCTTTCACAAAATGAATTTGGTTAAAATTTTTAGTGATGTTTTGGGTGATTTTCGTAATTGCGATTATTAGTGATGTATTGATCTTGCAAATGAACTTACTGACCTACACCCATGATTAAATCTAATTATTCAAAATTCCCAATTCGAGTTCGTTGGAATGCGATCGCCCAAGCAACAGTTGGCTTGTTGTGCTTGTCTTCACCGTTATTTCTCATCAGCGCTAGTTGGGCGCAACAAGTGAATGGACAAAATATTAAAGTAACTTTACCCCTCAACGGTAATTCTCAACCTAATGCTAATCTTGGTGCTGCGGCTGTACCAGTTCTCATTCAAGTTTTACAAGGAAAACAAGCACCAGCAGGTTTTGATGCAACTTCTGCAATACCCGTTTTAATTCAAGGTATACAGGGCAATAATCCTCAAATACGCTCAGATGCTGCGGCTGCGGTTCCTGGTATTATTCAAGCTTTGCAAAATCAAAATCCCCAGCTACAACAGCAGGTCCAACAACTAGGCCAACCAAACGCCCAACCACAGGCTCAACTCAATACTCAGCCCAAAGCCCAATCAAATGCAGGTAGATGTTTTGTGTCAAATCCAGGATCTGTTGTACCATCACTAATTGGAGGTTTGCAAAATCAGGACGAATTGGTTCGCTTTTTTGCTGGTGCGACTCTCGGCTGTCTTGGCGATCAAGCTAAAGGTGCAGCCCCTGCTTTACTTACTAGCTTGACAGATCCAAACCAAGCTGTGCGTTTAGTTGCAGCCTTTGCTTTGGATAAAATCGGTATTGGAATTCAACAAGCAGCTAAGAGTTTATCTGCTGGGCAACTAAATCAATTAGTATCTTCGTTTAGCTCTAGTCTTGGTTTTTTAGCTAACCCATTAATTAACTTACCCCAAAATGTGGTTAATTCTTTGTTCAACACCTCACCAAATCCTCAACAACCTGTTCAACAACCTGTTCAACAACCTGTTCAACAACCCGTTCAACAGCAAATTCAACAGCCAACTCAACAAATTCAACAGCCAACTCAGCAAATTCAACAGTCGAGATAAACAAGAGCGATCGCCCGATAATTAATGGAAGCACAGGCGATCGCAGCACCAAATCTTTACCAATTACAAATGACAAATAACAAATGACGACCCCAATTAGTTAACTTTATTTGTAGCAACTTGCTTACCTCACAGAAAATGCTTCGCTGAATCTGCGAGTTACGGGTTCTAAAATGAAAGTTAAAATTGACTTTTTACGGGTGACAATTTCACCATTAGCACTCATACCTGGTGTAAAGGCGACTTCTTGACCTCGCACCATTAGAGAGTGTTTATCTAACTTAATTCTTGTTGGGAAAACTAAGCCTAATTCTTTATCAACAATGGCGTTGGGACTGACTTGAACAACTTCTCCATCAACAACGCCAAATTCTTGAAACGGGAAAGTTGCCATTTTGACTTTTGCTCTCATCCCTTCGCGAATAAAACCGATATCACGGTTGAGGACTTTTACTTCTAATAGCAATTCTTCCCCATCTGGCAAAATAGACAGTAATTCTTCACCAGATTGTACAGGGCCTTTAGTCGCCTTAACTCTATAGACAGTTCCAGAAACTGGAGCTTCAATTGTTTCTAACTGTCGCTGCTTTTGGGCTTGATCAAGTTGACCTTGAACATTATTTAGTTCTTCTTTACGCTTATTAATTTGGGTCAAAATTTCACTTAAACGTTCTGAAGCCAAACGTTGTGCTTGACTGCTAGCAGCTTGATAGGCTGCTTGTGCTTGGAGAATTTCTTGCTTTTGAGCATCAATATCTTTTTTTAAAGATATGACTTTATCTTGAGCTTCTGTGATTTTATTTTGAGCATTGGTGACTTCATCACTGGCTTTGGTAATTTCTGCTTTGGCACGATTGAGCCTGTCTTGTGCTTCTAGATAATCTATTCTGGGTATGGCACCACTATTATCAAGAGTGCGTAACCCTTGTTCTCTTTTTTGAGCGATCGCCAAGCTACTGACAGTTTTTTCTCGAAGACTTTTGGCGTTGACAAGGTTAGTTTTGGCGTTAGCAAGGCTAGTTTGGGCGTTAACCAAGTTATCTTCTAGCCGACTTAAGCGGACTTTTGCTTGTTCGATCAACGCTTTTTGACGATTTGCTTCTGCTTCTGCTGCTACTTGACGTGCTTTATAATCTTGCAAGCGTGAGGTCAAAAGTTGATCTTGCAGTTGTGTACCTGCATTTGTTGCTCCCGTCCGTTCTGCATCCAAACGTCGTAAATCTTCTTTGATTAAAGAAGCAGATTTGATCAAGCGTAAAACATCAGATTGCTGTAAATCTGGGTCACGTTCAACTACAACTTGACCTTTATTGATGCGATCGCCTTCTTTAACTTTCACAGCTAAAATCGAGCCATTTCCCAAGGATGTAATCGGTCGTACTTGACTAGAAGCAATTAACTCTCCGGTAGCTGTCGCAACTTCATCCACCTGGGAAAAATTAGCCCATGCGATCGCCCCAAATACAACTAAACTAATTGTTCCTGCTAATAATCTTGTATATAAAGGCGGTAATTCTTGTACCGCTTTACCCAATTCATAAGAAAGTTGTTCATCCGGTTTAGCAAATCTTTGTTTAGTTTGACGTGCTTGAGCAGCATTTGCAGCTAAGGAGTATCTCATAGAATTTTTGATAGGTCGGGGAACGGGGATTAGGGATTGGGGATTAGGGATTGGGGAACGGGGATTGGGGATCAGGGATTGGGGATTGGGGATTGGGGATTGGGGATTGGGGATCAGGGATTGGGAAAAGACTTTTTAAATAATTCCCCCTTGTCCTCCTTGTCTCCCTTGTCCCCCTTATCCCCAATCCCTGATTCCCTTTCCCCAACTAAACTGCTAAATAACGTCTTACAAAATGTTCTAGTGTTTCCAATTTAAAACCGAAAATCGTTTCCAAGTTGGCAATTTCTTCAGTTGTACAGAAAAATTCGTTTGCTAGCAATGTGCGGAAGGTTCCCAAATTTTTTTGAGCTTGGGGATTCATAAAACCCAACACTCCACGCAATCCATCAATCATAAATAGTGGCGGATTAATGATAATTGGCTCTTTGTTAAAGATGCGACCAAAAATTTTTGGAATATCTTCTCGTAATAAAATCTCTGGTCCTCCCACTGATAAAATTTGATTACGAGCGCGTTCATTCGTCACAGATTCGACAATCATTCTTGCTAAATCGTCTGTACTTACTATCGAACTCCGGTTTTTGGGGTCGCCAATTAGCAAATAGACCCCTGTCTCCCGAAATCGTTCTGCCAATGGCAGCAAGTTAGATGCTAATCCAGATGGACGTAAAATAGTGTAATTTAAGCCACTGCTTTCTAAATATCGTTCTACTGCTCGTTTGGCTTTGAACACCGGAGCATCTTCATACCCCCGGTTGGCTCCTAATACAGAAATTAATACAAAATGTTGCACTCCATTGATTTTTGCCTGGTCAATTAGTTCTATATTGGCGCGGTAGTCCAAAGCTAAGGGATTGCCATTAGAACCGTGAGTACTAATAATGTACTGAACACCTTGACAAGCTTTGTGAATATCCTGTTGTTGTTCTAAATCACCAATAAAAATGTCAGCACCTCGATGTTCTAACTCTCCATAACGCGAGGTGAGGCGAACAAATGCTCGAACTGACATTTGGCGATCGCGCAGCAGTCGTACAACACGACGACCAATTCCTCCGGAAGCTCCTGTGACTAGAAACATAGTGATTTTGGATTAGGTGTAGGGGATTGGGGATTGAGCAAGACGCAAAGACGCAAAGAGTTGAAGACACGGAGAATCTATCAAAAATATTCTCTGTGTCTGTGTGTCCTCCTTCCCTTATCCTCTATCCCCGATCCCTTGTATTTTAAACTTCCAAAATTACAGGAGGTAAGGTGTGTTACGCCTCTGACTAACGCACCATCACAGATTAATGGGAATTCGACGGATAAAAAAACCTTTGCTACATTTGTTCCCTACAAGAGACCTCTTGCAAAAATATTTTTACCCCACCCTAACCCTCCCCGTAAACGGGGAGGGAACTAAATCTTCCCCCCGTGAACGGGGGGATTGAGGGGGGTTCATTCGACTTTTGCAAGAGGTCTAAGGACAGATGAATCCGCTTTCTTGGAAATTTTGGATTTTGGATTTTGGATTTATTCCACGGATCAATCCGCTTTCTTGTACCATCAAGGAATGATTGGTCAAAATATTACTGTCATTAAGGAATATGCCAAATTACCTTTGGTAGAGTGTTATCCAGGGGAAATAAATCTAGTTTTTATTCAAGCGAACATGATAGAACTATGTCTTCTGGCATCTACGCGATCGCACATATTGGTGATTTTAAGCTTTTTATTGGTGAAGCTAGCAAACTTAGCCAAAAGTGGCCGCCTATACTAAATCAACTCAATAGCGGTACATTTCCCCATGCCATGTTACAAGAGGTATGGAACACAGAAGGCGGTAAGCGCTACTTTTCATTTCACACAAAAACAGAGATTATTAGCGATCGCGATATTTTAGGTATTTAGTTAAAATGCAAAAAATCTAGTCAAACATATTCAGATACAGCAGATTGCAACTTAGTGAAGTACAGGGTAAGGGCGTCTACGCCCCTACATCTGTACCTCATTTACGTGAAAAACGCTGTAGCTTGGTATAAACTCTAACCAAAAATACTACCAATAGAACGAACTAAATTCTGTGGTTGCATAGCATCGGTAGCGGCGGTGGGTTCATAACCGCAGTGAACCATACAATCTGCACACTTAGGATTACCACTCGCACGCCCGTATTTGTTCCACTCGGTCTTTTCCATCAGTTCATTGAAACTGCCATAATGTCCCTCATTCAACAAATAGCACGGTTTTTGCCAACCGAGAACACTGTAACTCGGACTACCCCAAGGTGAACATTCATAGTCTTTCTCACCCGTGAGAAAATCTAAAAAGAGTGGATTGTGGTTAAAGTTCCAGTTTTTTTGACCTGCTTTGTAAGGAGCTAAGATTTCTCTAAATAAGGCGCGTGTTTGTTCTCGCTTGAGAAAATGTTCTTGATCTGGCGCCCACTCATAGCTATAACCAGGCGAAATCATCATTCCATCAATATTGAGTGTACTTAGGAAATCAAAAAACTCCTGTATTTGTTTGCGATCGACACCCTCAAACACAGTAGTGTTAGTAGTCACACAAAATCCCTTAGCTTTAGCAGCACGTATCGCTTGTACCGCAGTGTCAAAAACACCCTTGCGATTCACACATTGATCATGCCAATCTCGCATTCCATCTAGATGTACACTGAATGTTAAGTAGGGTGAAGGTTTAAATTTATCTAGGCTTTTTTCTAGTAACAAGCCATTCGTACACAGGTAAACAAACTTTTTGCGCTCAATCAATCCGTGGACAATCTCGTCAATCTGAGGATGCAGCAGTGGTTCGCCACCAGGAATAGAGACTATGGGTGCGCCACATTCTTCGGCTGCTGCAAAACATTCTTGTGGAGTTAGGTTGCGCTTGAGTATCTCTGTGGGATGCTGAATTTTACCACAACCAGTACAGGCGAGGTTGCAACGAAATAAAGGTTCCAACATTAAAACCAGGGGGTAACGTTTACGACCTTTTACACGTTGGGTAACTATGTATTTACCGACTTCTAATGCTTGCTGTAGATTAATAGCCATTAAAGCTCACTCCCCACTCTTGGATTTAAATAATATTGTGCCGTAAGTCTGTGGTTGTAGTGGGAAATACTGAGTGGGAAGTAGAGAATTATAAATTAGACATCTGCAAAAATTAATTATACGTTACCCACAATGCTTGTAGAGAAGCGAAATTTCGCGTCTCTACATATTTTTCACGCCTATGTCTATTCAAAATCCCATCGCCGCAGCTACAGCGTCAACTTCCGCCTCAATACCTTGTTTAAATTGACTGTTACTGTGTTTAATGGCTGTATCTGGGTCTTTTAAACCATTACCAGTGAGGACACAAACTACTGTTGCATCTGTAGGAACTTGGTCTTTGACCTGCAACAAACCTGCAACAGAAGCAGCGCTGGCTGGTTCGCAGAAAATTCCTTCTTCTGATGCTAATAAGCGATAGGCATCGAGGATTTCGTCATCGGTGACAGAATGGAAATTCCCCATACTAGCTGATTTGACAGCTACGGCTTTTTCCCAACTAGCGGGATTACCAATTCTTATGGCTGTGGCGATCGTTTCTGGGTGAGATATTGGTTCTCCCTTAACGAGGGGCGCTGCACCAGCTGCTTGGAAACCCATCATCCGAGGTAAGCGATCGCACTTACCAATTTGATGATATTGACAAAATCCCATCCAATATGCTGTGATATTTCCTGCATTACCCACGGGAATGCACAACCAATCGGGAGTTTTACCTAAGACATCAACAATTTCAAACGCTGCGGTTTTTTGCCCTTCTAAACGGTAAGGATTGACTGAATTCACCAAAGTGACCGGATGGGTTTCGGCCATTTCCCGTACTATTTCTAAAGCACGGTCAAAGTTTCCTTTAATTGCTAGTACCTCTGCACCATACAATAGCGCCTGTGCCAATTTACCCAGCGCTACATAACCATCGGGAATCAATACAAAAGCGCGCATTCCTCCACGTCGAGCATAAGCTGCTGCTGCTGCTGAGGTATTACCTGTACTAGCACAAATCACCGCCTTAGCCCCTGCTTCCTTGGCTTTAGAAATTGCCATTGTCATACCCCGATCTTTAAAGCTACCAGTGGGGTTAAGACCGTCGTATTTGACAAAAACACGTACTTGTCTGCCAATGCGTTGTGCGATCGCAGGCGCTGGAATCAAGGGAGTGTTACCCTCCAGCAGGGTGACAACTGGTGTTGTTTCACTGACAGGCAAGTAGTCACGATACTGCTCTATAAGTCCGGGCCAGGGTTGGCGATGAGATGTAGTTGCAGACAGGCTCAAGGTCACGAGTTTTCAGGGCTTGTTATTGTTAAATATTTTTGGGTGTTGGGTGTTAGGTGTTGGGTATTGGGTATTGGTTATTAAGTGTTGATTGTTTAGAAATCACTAACAAACAACATATGTCAAACCCAAACACAAATAACCACACAACAAACAACTTATTCGTAGAATGTCAGTTTATCGTTTTAGATGTACCTCTGGGAAGGTTGACGCCACATTTTTTGACACTTCCCACACCCCACACACCTCAAACATCCTAATAGCCGCAATTCCAGAGGAACAAAGTTATGTTTGTCTAGTCAATGACTGCACATGAAAGATCGAATTACAAGGGAAAGAAAAAATTATATTATTTTTTAATAATTCTTTAAACTTTCCTATTATAATATCTTTGATGGTGTGAGTTGAGTTACGGGTAACTTAGTAAGCAATGTCTACATCTAGTATTTCTGAACGCGAATCCCATACAGCTTGGGCAACAAAGTTAGAGAAGTGTTTTAATCAAGTAGATCAGCAAGTTAAATTTATGCACTTGCAAGCAGAGGTGGATTGTCTGCTACAGCAGTTGCAGCACTTGAAAATGCAAAAATTGGCAGCCACCGACACTGAATAATAACAGTATCTCAAAACAAAAGCTCGCCTCTGACAAGTACTGTTTAGAAATGCCAGTGGTATATCGCAACTGTGGGCTATTAATTGGCATTCTCTACCAGTACATTGATTAAACTCAGCTATTCATTGTCGGTTTGACGATCGCTACTGAAAAAAATATTGAAAATTTTACTGAAAATAAATAGTCAATTTATTAATTCACTTACCAGTTAGTTATCAACCAAAAGCTAGCTTATTGATAACTGATAACTGTTCACTGTTCCTCGCGGCTGACAGATTTTACCCATGCAGGCAAAAATTGATTCAGCCAGGTAACTTTATCAGGATTGATTATCAATTCAATACTAACCCAGGTAAAAGCCACGACTAAGAAAGCGCTACTTAATAAGATAGCGATCGCCACTTTTGACGCCAACTCAGAGGAATTTTTCTGAGTCTTGACTTTTCGACGCAGAAGCGAACACCCGTCTGGTTGAAAACTTTGTGTAGGAACCTGAGATGTTTTGACAATTTTCTTAGGTTTTTTGACAATTCGTTTTTTAGTTTTGTTCGTAGCAGATGGATTTGGTGGGCGATTAACCATACTTAATTTTTCAGTAAATCTAGCAAGACTTGTGATTATTTTTTTTCTTTTATACTCCCGTTCTTGAGATATTGCCCAGAAAGAAAAAGTGTAAATTTGTACAAATCAGTAATTTTACTAATGACGTTAAAAAGGTATTTTGAATAAGCTCTATCGTTGAGTGTGTGAGCGAAGTGTAAAAAAGTTGAACGAAAGTCAAAGTAGGGTAATTGCGTGCGTATTAGTAGCGATAGTTAATGGATTTCCCACGCCAGCGATCGCTATTCCCGCACAAAAGCTGGGAGAATTAGCGGAGAGTTTTTCCTCTAATTCTTCTGTTTCCTTAGCAGCATCAGATCAATTCACTTTCCTTGATGATCCGATGGCGCAAGTGACATCAGTATCTCAACTGCGAGATGTACAACCTACAGATTGGGTATTCGGTGCATTGCAATCTTTGGTAGAAAGATATGGTTGCATTGCAGGTTATCCCAATCAGACTTATCGTGGCGATCGCCCCATGACTCGCTATGAATTTGCAGCTGGACTGAATGCTTGCTTAGATCGAGTCAATGAATTGATCGCCACAGCGACGAATGATTTAGTTAGTCGTGAAGATTTAATTGCTTTAGAAAAATTACACAAAGAATTCGCAACCGAATTAGCTGCTGTACGAGGTCGAGTTGATAATTTAGAAGCCCGTACTGCTGAAATTACTGCTAACCAATTCTCCACAACAACCAAACTCAGTGGTTTTACGATAGTTGGTATTCAAGGACGCACTGACAACCGTGCTGACATTAATCCAAGAGACGGTAAAAAAGATACAGATGACGCTAGTACAAATATCAATATCATCAACTATAGCCAGCTATACCTAACTAGCCAATTCACTCCCAATAGCTATCTATTAACAAGTCTTATAGCGGGTAATGGCTCGACAGCACCAAAGTTAAGCAACGATGTTTATCTTGGTTACGAATATCCCACAAATAATCAGTTAAGTATATATGACTTGAATTTTCACTGGCTTGTTGCTGACAACTTAGCAATTGTAGCAGGAGTACAAGGTATAAATATGCCTAGTGCTTTCCGTGGCCCCAACCGAGCAGAAAGCGGAGCAACAGGCCCATTATCATATTTTGCCCAAAGGAACCCAATTTTAGATATTGGATTTAACGGAGGTGGTATTGCTGTTGATTGGCAATTTGCCAAACGTGCTAGCTTACAGGCTCTTTATACTAGTAACACACCAGCCAATCCTGGCAAACGTAGCGGCTTATTTGATGGTAACACAACCACTGGTGTGCAATTATTACTAACACCATCTGATAGCATTGATGTCAGTTTATATTACGTGAATAATTATTCATCAGATGGATGTTTACTGACTTACTTAGGTGATGATTGCCTAACAGCAGTTAACCCCGATACTGGCAAATCAGAACCATTACAAACTAATGCTGTTGGTAGTTCTGTTAATTGGCAAATCTCACCCCAAGTCACTTTAGGTGGTTGGTTTGGTTATACAAATTCTTACATTCCTGGTAAATCAGGAAATGTAGAGACTACAAATTATATGGTGTATCTTAATTTCCCTGATTTATTTGCCAAAGGTAATTTAGGTGGAATTTATTTCGGACAGCCTCCTAAAATTACAGGTAGTGATTTACCTGTAGGAAAAAATGTCCCTGATTATATAAATACAGGTTTAGGGCGTCCAGGGAGTCAGCCAGGAACAACCCATCACATTGAAGCCTTCTATCGCTTCCAGATCACAGATAATATCAGTATGACACCAGGAATCATTCACATCTGGGAACCTGGCCATACTCCAGATAGTGATTCTATTACAATAGGCGTGTTGCGGACTAGCTTCACTTTTTAGATCGAAAAACTCTCTTTTTCTTGAATTTGTATTCATAAAGAGTTCATAAAATTATTTTATTTTGAGTAAAATCCACGCAGTAATAAGTTTTTCAAAAAGCAAAAAATAAATTTTCTATTTCCGAGAATTTTCTATTGTTGAAACCATTCCCAAAAATATAAATTATTGAATAGTTGTTGAGTCATGCATCACAACATCTTCATTACAAGTTTGTAGTAAGCACTTTAGTGCTTAAATATTCGAGGACTAAAGTCCACCCTTCGGGTAGACACGAAGTGGCTTCTGAAAGTAGCCGCTCTTACGAGCGTCTACACTACAAACGCATTACTCTAAAAAATTGATGTGGTAAACCATTAGAACGTGAGTAGGTAGTAATTAGAAGTTCAACGAATAACTACTATCTATTAATTGCTAACGGGATGGAAACAAATTTTGTAACGAAATTAATTAACCCAATGTGTCAATATCTCTATAATCTACTAGAAATAATGCTAGTAGCTGGTTCTACTATGCTGGTTATTCCTTGTCAAGCTCAAAATCTCTCGAAATCCAATCTAGAAAATAGCAATAGTAATATAATATCCGCATCGTCTCAATTTGATGCTGCCAATACAAATATAAAATCTAACTTGAGTAATGGTGATGATTCCAGGAATAATCAACTACAAGTCATTTCTGAGTCAACTAATAATGAACCAGTTACCACTAAAGCTAATCAACGCATTCCCATATCAAGTAGAATCTTTGCTGTGCCTTCAATGCAACAGTAAAGTGTCATCAGCCGTGAAATAAATTTCCGGCTGATAGGTTAAACCTGTTCAAGCAAGTTGATTTTTGATAGTTTTACCTTCCACGCCTTTATACTCTAACTCTAATTTATCAATACAGATTTGTTCGTAGCATTTACCTGCACTTTCCCAGGTGAATTCATTTTCGATTAATTTTCTACCGTTACAAGATAATTCATCTCGTAGTTGTGAATTACTAAATAGGTGACTAATGGCGCTAATATATTCAGCTGGATGATTTGCTCGTAGTGCGGTGAGTGGAACATTTGCGCCATCTACAGCTAATCCTTCTAAACCGCGATCGCTTGCTACTATTGGAACACCAGCAGCCATTGCTTCTAAGGTTTTATTTTTAATTCCAAATCCTGTCCGCATCGGTACAACACAGACAGTGGATTTATGTAAGTACTCTACCATCGAGGGTACACGTCCGGTGACAGTAATTCCTGGTTTTGCTTGCAGTGCTAAAACTTCTGGTACAGGACGAGAACCAACGATATCAAAAGTTGCATCTGGATAACGTTGTTGAACTTTTGGTAAAACTTCATTGCTGAAAAAGCAGACAGCATCTATATTCGCTAAATTATCCATCGCACCGATAAAAACTAAATGGTGTCCTCCTGGATCGGTAATGCGATTGGGGAATGACTCTAGATCCACACCGTTAGGAATGACGGAAATTTCAGCATCAGGATTGAACTGTTGCAGTTGAATTTTATCTTCTTGTGTTGTCACTGCGATCGCCGAAAATTTAGAGCAGTAGCGTTGTTCGTAATGTCGTAGTAAAGGTAAATTGATTCTATCTCGCCAAGGATTTTCAGAAATCCCAATTTCTAGCTGGTTGCGACAGGTTCCATATACAGAACTATGGACATTAACTATAGTTCTTACCTGTTTTTTAAAATGAGGTTTTATATAGATTTCATTAGCGCTATGTTCGCAGGTAATAACATCGCATTTGCCTGCTTGTACAAAATTATCTATCCACTCCTGCATTTCCACAGAATATCGATTTAAGACACTTGGTGGAATTCCTTCTCGCAAAAAATTCGTGAAACGTTGAAATTTTTTAACGATACCGCCATTAGTTCCAAAATCAGGAGGACGGTTAAAAACAACTAAATTACTTAACCAATTTTGTAACTCTGTAATTTCTGCATCTGTGACATCAGCTTCCCGTTGAGTTACCAGGGTAACAGCATGGCGTTGACAAAGATACTTGAGTAAGTTAAACGTTCGTACCTGTGTTCCTCCTCGCGTTGACGGATAAGGAAAATTGGAAGATAACATCAAAATGTTCATAAAGGAATTGATTTGGGAACAATATTGATCAGTGCAGTGATGTATATAGAATGACCTGTTGATATAGTTTATGTCATCATCTTGAACTCTATGTATTTGAGCTACTTATAAATTCAATCTCAGGATCATCTTTCCGTATGAAAAAAGCTGGTATTTATACTCTTGCCAATGATGCTGTTTATGATCAGTTAGTTGCATTATTAAATAGTATTGAAAGAAATATTAACCCAGAGATTCCAGTTTCTATCATTCCCTATAATCAACAATTAAAGAAAATTACAGAAGAAATTAAGTCTAGACCTCATGTCAGTCTTTTTGACAATTGGGAGTCAATTCAACGTTGGGATGATTTTGTCAATTTAGTATGGGATGCTCATCCCAGAGCTAAAGAATCTCAGTTAACTCGTCCTGGCTGGTATAAGGGTTTTGTCCATAGAAAACTCGCTGCGTTTGATGGAGATTTTGAAAGATTCATATTTTATGATGCTGACAGCTTAGTGATGAAACCAATTGATGATGTCTTAACAAAACTAGACAATTACGATTTAATTTTTGATGATTGGGAACATGACAAGCCTGAAGCCGCTACAGATATTAATCTTAAACTTGCAGCAAGTGCAACTAATCTTATAGAAGCTCAATTACGTTATAAAATTCATTGCAATAGTTTTTTTGGTTCCCATCAAGGACTATTTGGAAGTGAAGAATTAAATAATTTAATGTATCGCCTAATTGACAAAAGAGAAATTGAATGGATTAATCAAAAGTTTTGGTGGTCAAGTTCAGCTTTATTCAATTACATGACTATAGATAATAAATATTCTATATTTAACTACACTCTTAGCCCTAATGGTAAAGACAGAACTGGAAACTGTGCAAATGCAGATACATTTATAAATATTGACAATATCCTTTACAACCAAGAGGATTTAAAACCTATTCACCGCATTCATTATATGAGCTATCATGCACGTGATTTTGCTCGTTTATGTTGTGGTGAAGATGTTGATATTCGTTACCGAGAGGAATTTTTGTATTATCGATTCCTTAAACAAATAGAGCAAAAACCACGGCAATTTCAACCGCCAAGTATGATGGCAAAAACAAATCGATATTTAAAAAAAATTATGAATAAACTTAAGAGAACTATTGCTTGATTTGGTGGCTGTTTTAAATTAAATATGTGAAAAATTTATTTTGTGAACGAACACAAATGTACACAGATAGGATTTTGATTAGGATTTTTAATATTTATAGGATAATATGCCAAAAATCAGTATTTGTATTTCAACTTTTAACCGAGTTAAACTTTTACCTTTTGCTATTAATAGTGTACTACAGCAGACTTACCAAGATTTAGAATTAATCATTTGTGATGATGGTTCTCGTGATGGTACACCCGAATTAATTTCACAATACACAGATAGCCGAATTAGATATATTCGACATTCGCAAAATATCGGTAAAAGCAATAATATGCGCTCTGGTTTTGAGGCTGCTACAGGTGAATATTTTATCAAATTTGATGATGATGATCGATTAATACCAGATTTTTTAGAACGTACTGCTAAGATCTTAGATCAAGAACATAATATTGATTTTGTTGGTACTGATCACTGGATTATTGATATTAATAATATTAGAGATGAGGCAAAAACTCAGGAAAATTCTCGTCGCTGGGGTAGAGCAAATTTAGCAACAGGTATTGTAGATAATTTATTAGAAATAGTCTTTATTCAACAAAGCTTCCAAATTGGTGCAACTTTATTTCGTCGTCAAAGTTTGTCAGAGTTAGGGTTTATGCAACCTAATTGGCAAAATTGTGAGGACAATGATTTATTTGTGCGGCTAGCTTTAGCTGGTAAGAAGGGTTATTATTTGCCAGAGTTATTAATGGAATATCGCATACATGCAGAACAGCAAGGAATAAATCGCGTTATTCCTTATTTGCAGGATAAATTGGGGTATTTAAGTCATTATAAATTTGAGTCAGATAAATTAGAGAAGGTTAGGTTACAGCGTCTTGCAGAAACGCAGTTATTATTAGGTTTGCGGTTACTTGAAAAAGGAGAAATTCAAAAAGGTAGAGAGTTAGTTCTCGCAGGTAAGTCTTTTTCTCACGCTAAGGCGTGGACTGGGTTAGGGTTATCGTTGTTACCCAAGGGTTTGAGAAAGAAGGGGTTTGAGCTATTGCGACAGATGCGGGGGTGATATTTTAGAGCAAAATGTATAAAGCGTCCTTAATTCACTTTAATCACTTGTGCCTTCTGAATAATTCTTCGTCAAGGTTTTGGGTATTTTGTAGCTTATTCTCAGTTACGCGCAGCCAAAAACGCGGTGTAGAGAGTCATGGCTACACCGTTTTGCAAAAAATATGGTAGATTGTATGGCCAGTAACACATTCGCTTTAGGATTTAGTATAGCTTGGACTTGTTTTGAAAATCTTTGAATTTTAATCTTTATGTTAGATTTAAAATATTTTTTATAATCTAATGAAGCAATCTTTGTATTTCCCAAAGGTTCTTATTTATCCTTAATAAGTAGTAATATTTTTTTAATAATGCCGAGGATTCTAGTCATAGACGATGACCCAGCAATTTCAGAGTTAGTTGCCGTCAACTTAGAGATGGCTGGCTACGACGTCAGCCAAGCAGAAGATGGGATCAAGGGTCAGGCGCTGGCTTTACAACTTCAGCCAGATTTGATTATGCTCGATCTGATGTTGCCCAGGGTAGACGGATTCACTGTTTGTCAGCGCTTGCGACGAGATGAACGTACAGCTGAAATTCCTGTGTTGATGTTGACAGCACTCAGCCAAACTCAGGATAAAGTAGAAGGCTTTAACGCTGGCGCGGATGACTACCTAACTAAACCGTTTGAAGTTGAGGAAATGCTGGCGCGGGTGCGTGCTTTATTGCGGCGTACTGACCGGATTCCCCAAGCCGCCAAGCACAGTGAAATTCTCAACTATGGGCCTTTGACCCTGGTTCCTGAACGTTTTGAGGCAATATGGTTTAATCAAACAGTCAAACTGACTCATTTAGAGTTTGAGTTACTTCACTGCTTGCTTCAGCGACATGGTCAAACTGTTTCCCCAAGTGAAATCCTCAGAGAAGTTTGGGGGTACGATCCAGATGATGATATTGAAACCATTCGAGTCCACATTCGCCACTTACGAACCAAACTAGAACCAGATCCTCGCCATCCTCGTTACATCAAAACAGTATATGGTGCTGGATACTGCCTAGAGTTGCCTAGTGTTCCCCAATCAAGTGAAGGTGTCTCTACATCAAAAGTCGATTGATCCTATTTGGGCTATTGTGTAAATGTTATTAAATTAACGTTTGAATTGGCACTCGTATGTTGTCATCACTTCAAGAGTGCCAATAAGATTTTGCGTTTATCAAAACTTCTAATTAATTGGTGCGATCGCCATCACACCAGAGTCTGAATCAGTGATGATCGCAGTATCCCCTTTTGAACCTATCAATTTACTTTTTGCTGACCCTGCTTCTTATTGCTCTTGGTGGCATCTTGACACAATCTAATTTAGCAGGTAGGTTATTCGAGTTATGTTATTAGGCAGTTTCAAGAGGAATGGATGATTATGCGTGACATCCACAGCCTTGATGACCACAACCCTCTCCACTGGGATGACCATTCGCACAGGCTTCTCCACAATAAGGCTTGCCATCTTTGATCACAGCATCGGTTAGAGAAACTATACAAAGGCAAGATTCACAAGCGCATTTCATCTGAGTAACAGTTGTCATAGCAAGCACCAAAAGAAATTTGTTTTCAAGTAATTAATATAAAACACCTGAACATAAATTCAGTTATTTAAAGAAATTATAACTCCTAAGTAAGTCGGCGTGAAAAAACCAAACTATGTAAAGATAAGTAAATACGGAGAATGTATATACTGAGGTAACTAAACGATATGAGCGCTCGCTTAAGGGTATTTTTGATTCGTTAGCAAGACAAAACCCTGCTAAACCTGAGAACTAGGGATGCACCAAAGAATTATCTATTTTCTCTAAATACTTCATATCATTTACCACCACACCAGTTTTCATCAATTTCTTACTCCGAAACTGTAGAAATTTTGGAAAATAATAAATTAAGTCGAATTATTAAGACTAACCAAATTTCTTTTGGCAAATATGACTCATCCCTTTTTAGAACACTTGCATAGCCCTGAACGTCCCGTAATTGTTTTCGACGGTGCGATGGGAACTAACTTACAAACGCAAAATCTTACTGCTGAAGATTTCGGTGGTGCTGAATATGAAGGTTGCAACGAATATCTAGTCCACACCAAACCTGAAGCTGTGGCCAAAGTTCACCGTGACTTCCTTGCTGCGGGTGCGGATGTGATTGAAACCAATACTTTTGGTAGTACACCTATAGTATTGGCAGAATATGATCTCGCTGATCAAACATACTACCTTAACAAAACCGCCGCCGAACTAGCAAAGCGTGTCGCAGCAGAATTTTCTACACCAGAAAAACCCAGGTTTGTAGCTGGTTCAATGGGTCCGACAACAAAATTGCCTACTTTGGGACACATTGATTTTGACACAATGAAAGATAACTTCGCCCAACAAGCAGAAGCTTTGTGGGATGGTGGTGTCGATTTATTTATTATCGAGACTTGTCAGGATGTGCTGCAAATCAAAGCGGCGTTGAATGGTATTGAAGAAATTTTTGCTAAAAAAGGCGATCGCCGTCCTTTGATGGTTTCTGTGACAATGGAAACAATGGGGACAATGCTAGTAGGTACGGAAATCAATGCTGTGCTAACTATTTTGGAACCTTATCCAATAGATATTCTCGGTCTAAACTGTGCCACAGGACCAGACCTGATGAAGCCGCACATAAAATATCTTTCCGAACATTCTCATTTCGTAGTTTCCTGTATTCCTAATGCTGGTTTACCAGAAAACGTCGGTGGACAAGCACACTATCGCTTGACACCAATGGAATTGCGGATGTCATTGATGCACTTTGTTGAAGATTTAGGTGTCCAAGTAATTGGGGGTTGCTGTGGGACACGTCCAGATCACATTCAACAATTAGCACAAATCACTAAAGAACTTAAGCCAAAAGTTAGAGAACCGCAGCTAGAACCAGCCGCAGCATCAATTTACAGTACTCAGCCTTACGAACAAGATAATTCTTTCTTAATTATCGGTGAACGCTTAAACGCCAGTGGTTCTAAAAAATGCCGTGAATTGCTCAACGCAGAAGACTGGGATGGACTAGTGTCGATGGCGAGAGCGCAAGTCAAAGAAGGCGCACACATCCTGGATGTTAACGTCGATTATGTGGGACGTGATGGCGTGCGAGATATGCACGAATTAGTTTCTCGCATTGTCAACAATGTCACACTACCTTTGATGCTCGATTCCACAGAATGGGAAAAGATGGAGGCGGGTTTAAAAGTCGCTGGTGGTAAGTGTTTGTTGAATTCTACCAACTATGAAGACGGCGAACCACGTTTTTTGAAAGTATTGGAATTGGCAAAGAAATACGGTGCTGGTGTCGTCATTGGTACTATTGATGAAGAGGGGATGGCGCGAACTGCCGAAAAGAAATTCCAAATTGCTCAACGTGCCTACCGTCAAGCATTAGAGTATGGTATCCCATGCCATGAAATCTTTTTTGATACACTTGCTCTACCTATTTCTACGGGAATTGCAGAAGACCGAGAAAATGCCAAAGCGACTATAGAAGCGATTCGTCGCATCCGCAAAGAATTGCCTGGTTGTCATGTTGTTTTAGGTGTATCTAATATTTCCTTTGGTTTGAGTCCCGCCGCCCGGATAGTGCTGAATTCCATGTTTTTGCATGAGGCGATCGCAGTAGGTATGGATGCGGCAATTGTTAGCCCTAACAAAATTTTACCACTGTCGAAGATTGAAGAGAAACATCAACAAATCTGTCATCACCTAATTTACGACGATCGCAAATTTGAAGGTGATGTCTGTATTTATGATCCCCTAGCAGAATTAACCAAGATGTTTGAAGGGGTGACGACAAAACGTGACAAAGGTGTTGATGAAAATCTCCCCATTGAAGAACGTCTCAAGCGTCACGTGATTGATGGTGAACGTATCGGTTTAGATGCAGCACTGGCTGAAGCGTTAAATAAATATCCGGCTTTGGATATTATTAATATCTTCCTGCTAGATGGAATGAAGGTAGTAGGTGAGTTGTTTGGTTCTGGACAAATGCAGCTACCTTTTGTGTTACAGTCAGCCGAAACCATGAAAGCGGCGGTTGCTTACCTAGAACCGTTCATGGAAAAATCAGAAGCTGGCAACAATGGCAAGGGTACGTTTATTATTGCCACAGTCAAAGGTGATGTTCACGATATTGGGAAAAACCTGGTAGATATCATTCTCTCTAACAACGGTTATAGGGTGATTAACCTGGGAATTAAGCAGTCGGTGGAAAACATCATTGAAGCATACGATAAGCACAAAGCTGATTGTATTGCTATGAGTGGGTTGTTGGTGAAGTCTACCGCCTTCATGAAAGAAAATTTGCAGGTATTTAATGAAAAGGGAATTACTGTCCCTGTAATTTTGGGTGGTGCGGCCTTAACTCCCAAGTTTGTTTCTGAAGATTGCCAGAAGACTTACAAAGGTAAGGTAGTCTATGGCAAAGATGCTTTTTCAGATTTGCACTTTATGGACAAATTAATGCCAGCAAAAGCATCTGGAAAGTGGGATGATCTGCAAGGATTTTTAGGTGAATTGGCAGAAGAAACATCTCAAAATGGACATAAGGAATCTATAACAGAAAAATCTCCAGCAGAAAAAGCACCTGTCGAACCAACAGAAGTTGATACCAGGCGTTCAGAAGCTGTGGTGGTAGATATTCCACGTCCCACACCACCTTTCTGGGGAAGTAAGTTATTACAACCGAGTGATATTCCTTTAGAAGAAGTATTTTGGTATTTGGATTTGCAAGCTTTGATTGCAGGACAATGGCAGTTTAGGAAGCCAAAGGATCAATCTAAGAAGGAGTATCAGGCTTTTTTGGATGAGAAGGTATACCCAATTTTGGAGGAGTGGAAGCAGCGAATTATTACAGAGAATTTGTTGCATCCGCAGGTTATTTATGGGTATTTTCCTTGTCAGTCTGAGGGGAATAGTTTGTATGTTTACCACCCCGAAAATGTAGAGACACGTTCGCTTTTAGCGTTCCCGCAGGGTAATTTGGCGTCTCTACAACTTGTTACAAAATTTGAATTTCCCCGTCAAAAATCTCTGCGTCGTTTATGTATTGCAGATTTCTTTGCATCGAAGGAGTCAGGGGTGATTGATGTGTTCCCGATGCAGGCGGTGACAGTGGGTGAAGTGGCGACGGAGTACGCGCAGAAGTTATTTGCAGATAATCAATACACAGATTATCTGTATTTCCACGGTTTGGCTGTGCAGATGGCAGAGGCTGTGGCTGAGTGGACTCATGCACGAATTCGGCGGGAGTTGGGTTTTACTGCTGAGGAACCGGATAATATTCGGGATATTTTGGCCCAGAGGTATCAAGGTTCACGGTATAGCTTTGGCTATCCGGCGTGTCCAAATATTCAGGATCAGTACAAGCAGCTAGAGTTGTTGGGGACTGAGCGGATTAATCTGTATATGGATGAAAGTGAACAGTTGTATCCAGAGCAGTCTACGACGGCGATTATTTGTTACCACCCGGTAGCGAAGTATTTTAGCGCGTAACTTCACCCCCACAGCCTCTCTCCGAACTTGCGGAGAGCAGGTATCAATTATAGCATAGACGGTGATTATTTCGTTTAGCATATTCCCCTCCCTTTTTCATATCTTGGAGGCAAGGTGGTTTCATACGAAAAAAGAAAAATATGGAAGTCTGTATTTCTCGTTTTGAAGCATAGATTTTTACCCCTCTCCAAACCTCTCCCCTTATTAAGGGGAGAGGCTTTAAAAGAAGATTTTAATTTTTCTCTGCTTGTATGAAACCACCCTGCTTTTTCATATCTTGGAGGGGATTTTATTGCATAAAGTTTATAAGGAAAAATGGGCAACACTCAAAGACCCGCTACGGTTGATTTTGATGGAGAGTTGAGGTGTTGTTGGAGAATTGCTTTTGAGACTGGCTGATTACTTGAAATTCATCTGGATTTAGCGACAACACAATATTTTCAGACTCTACCTGAATGAGCCAGCGATCGCTCATCTTTTCGTTGATAATTATTTCTCGACCACAAACAACTCCCCTTCTTCCGGCGACATATTCCGGGTACAGGATCACAACAATGTTTCCTAATTGAATCTTCTGTGGATTTTGCAATCGCGTTTTTTAGCTTGATATTATATAGACTGATAATAACTTGACCATTAGGAATCAAACCTTAAATTTACAGAAAAAACTGTATCACATATATCATTTTGCTAATTTTGTTTTAGACAAGATCAAACATACTCAGTAATATAACGCAGTCAACCAGTATCTAAAGTTTGCTGTCTGAAGAATGGCGATCGCTACTTGCAACAAGTGTGTAATTCTTAAAATAATTAAGGCGAGCAACATCAGGATTTATGGCATCTAAATTGCGATCGCTTTTCAATAATTCAAGCTGGATTGGTGTGGCTTTATCTTTCTACGCTTTTATTGCAATTGGTATCGCTGAGGGAGGTTTGGGTGTTCTCATCCCCTCGATCCAAGCAACATTCAATCTGACTTCTGCAACTGTCACCTTACTTTTTCTCAGCCAAGTTTCTGGTTACATATTTGCTGCACTGACTAGCAGTCTTCTTAGCAGTCGCATTGGCTTGGCACGGATGTTATTAATGGCGTCTTTTTGTCTTACCTGCGCTCTTGTTTGCTATGCTGTTTCTCCCTACTGGTTATTAATGGTTGCAGCAGGTACACTCCTTGGTTTAGGAATTGGCTTGATTGATGCTGGTATTAATACTTATATTGCGAACCACCAAAATAATGCTGATTTAATGGGTTTACTGCACGCTTTTTATGGTATCGGGGCGTTGCTAGGCCCTGCTGTCGCTACAACACTGTTAGCAATGAACATCAATTGGCGGGGTGTGTATTTTGTCATTGCTACTGTTGTTGGTTTAACAGTACTAGGGATGCTATGGGCTGTTGTGTATAACTATAGACCACTTACTAAACGAACTAGTGTTACAGATACGAGTGCAACAGCTAATTTAAGTGTAGCTTTGAGAACACCTACAGTGTTGCTGGCTGGATTATTCTTGCTAATTTACGTAGGTACAGAAGCCTCAGTTGGTAACTGGGCTTACAGTGTTCAGACGTTAGGTCGAGGGACGCCAGAAATTCTTGCAGGCTATAGTGTCAGCGCCTATTGGTTGGGGTTAACCTTGGGACGTTTAGCTACGGGGCGTATGGTGAGATATCTCGGTGCAGTCCGTACTTTGGATAGTGCTTTAATATTGCTAGGAGTCAGTTTAACTGCTTGGTGGTTGCTACCGAAACAATTATTTAGTTTACCGATTATTGGCTTTGCTTTGGCTCCTATTTTCCCACTGACAATTTGGTTAATGCCGCAACGAATACCTACTGCAATTGTACCGGCGGGAATTGGTTTTATGACGAGTGTTGCTAGCTTGGGGGCTGCGGGAATTCCGGCTGGTGTTGGCGCTGTTGCAGCCCGTTTTAGTTTGGGGATTATTCCAGTTTTGATGATTCCTTTAGTAGTAATCATGGTGATGTTGCATCGTTGGCTGGTAAAGCGATCGCCTGCTAACCACGATAGAAAAGATTGGTTTAGTAAAAAAAGGTAAAGGATGAAGAGTGAAGGGCAATAGGTAAGAACACCAATGCCCAATACTCAATGAAATCCCATTGGCTTCAGGCGTGGGATGAGCTTAACTGAACTGTTGCAGTTGGCTACCAATCCAAGTAGCACCCCTAGCTATACATTCAGGACAAACATCTCCGTAGCTGTCACCTTTGTCGCTGCACACAATTAATCTTGCTTCTTTCGTCTGAAACAAGCGATCGCATACTAAACACATTTGGCTGTTTGTTAAGAAGCTGTTACATTCTATTTGAAACTTCATCTTTTCACTTCCTAAGAAAGTTTTTAAATAAAAACTGATTTTTATCACATAAATATAATATTAGTTTCTACTTTAATCAACTAAAAAATATTAATAAGTAATCAGCAATACTATTTACTTTCTAAAGACGAAAATAAGTTGTAATACTAATATTAATCATTTAAAAATTATATGCAAAATATGACCATCAAATAACTAGATAATATAATGTATTGCTAACTTTAGTTTCCCTATTTAGACTACTAAGCTGTTCTAAAAATGGGTTTGCAAAATGCGTGGACTTAATTACAATCCTCACGCATTAAAATACAATTAATTAACTTAATAAACATATAGTAATCCTAAATCCTTTGCGAGAAAGTTGGAAACGATTGAGCGAATAAAATTAGCTACTGCACAAAGAAAATCTATTTAACTGAACTTTATCAAATCTGACTTTTCACGGCATCTGGAAAACGCCATTTTGAGCTTTTCTCACTGCAATATTTTTATCCAATATTTTTTGTATAGATGAACACTTAATTACTTAATATTTTTTATAACTTTAGTCGGATTAGAGTTAACTATTTCTGCGAATATATTGGTTTTGAGGTAAAGTCAAACCTATTATCAACACGATAATTGGTGTCCAAAGTGATGAAGGAGGAGTCGAGTCTAAGAAAGACTTTTACTCCTCTTTTTTTAAAGTAATTATATTTCAATTAACTTTTTCTCGAACACACCAAGCGCTCGAATCACAGCCTGATCCATGTCATAGTACTTATACTCAGCAAGCCGTCCAACAAAGATTACCGTACCATTCAAGTTATCTACCTCTTTGAGGTAAAGGTCTAGCCGTTCACGGTTCTCCTCACGAGGTATGGGGTAATAGGGGTCGTTTTTCTCTGGGATATAAGCTTGAGGATATTCCATCACCAAAGTCGTTTTGGGTAAGCTTTGTCCCGACAAATATTTTTGTTCAGTAATGCGGGTGATGTCGTAATCGTTGGGGTAGTTGACCGTACCTACTTCTTGATAATACTCTTGCTCCAAAGTTTCAAACTGAAAGCGCAAACTACGATAAGGCAACTCGCCATACATATAATCAAAGAAAGTATCAATCGGTGCGGTACAGATTATCCGGTTAAACTTAATGTCATCAATAACTTCCCGGTAATCTGCGTTCAGGAGTACCTTGATGTTGGGATGAGTAAGCATTCGGCGAAACATCTCGGTATAACCGTACTTTGGCATAGCCTGATATATATCCTGAAAATAACGGTTATCCCGACTGATATAAACTGGAACACGTCCTGTTACTCCACGATCCAATTGCTCAGGTTTTAATTCCCACTGCTTAATTGTGTAGTGGAGGAAAACATTTTCATAAATGTAGTTAGCTAAAAACTCTAAATCTCCACTAGTGCTTTCACGCAACTTGAGAATAGGGACTTTAACTCCAAAGCCGAAGTGTTCTAGAAGCAAATTCTCCAACTTCTGTGCATAGTGTGGAGGAAAAAGAGCATAGAGAGAATTGAGATTAAAAGGAATAGGCACTTTCTTTCCTTCTACAACCCCCAGCACATGATGATAGTAGTGTCTCCACTCAGTAAATTGAGAGAGATAATCCCAGGCTTTTTTAGATTTGGTGTGGAAGATATGAGGACCATACTTATGTACTAAAATGCCATGCTCGTTGTAGAAATCGTAAGCATTACCACCAATATGATCCCGCCGTTCCACAACTAGCACTTGTTGTGCCAATTGAGTTGCAATCCGTTCAGCTAGCACGCAGCTTGAATATCCAGCCCCTATAATCAGCCAATCTACTTTCATGCTGCTTCTCCTTACTTGACATAGTTTGGATGTTGAAACTTTGTCTTACTTTTGAAGTTCAAGATATTCCTGCCAAAATTGCATAGAGGTCAAGTCGTTGAATGCTTTTTTCCACTCTGCACTGACACTAGACCATCTCAAACAACTCCTAATTGCAGAGTTAAACCAAGTAAATAAAATATTAAGACCAGCTTTTTGATCGAATTCGTACTGATAAGAGTTAGGATTTTCGTCTATAACATAAATAATTCTTTTTTTAGCTAACCCTTTACAGATAGAATCACGTTCTTCTTCTTTAACACTAACTCGAATAATCACACTCTCGTCAGCAATTATAAATTGTGGAACTAAATGACCATTAAGCGTTAATAAAGTAACTATTTTTTGAAATGTTCCAGCTTTAGTAACCTGATAAAATTCACTCCGTAAAACTGAATTAACCAATATAGTTTGATTTTTATAACTTTTACTGAGTTCATAAATTTTAGAATGTAGAATCTCTGGATAGTTGTTGGTAATGAAATTAGGCCCCTGCATATAATCTTCAAAACCTTTAATTACCATTTGTGCAGAATTATAATCAAAGATGCATAAAGAATATAGGATAGATTGTGTGAATATTTTAACTGTTTTCACATATTCCAAGGAACTATGAATTGAATTAGTTATTAAGTGATTACGAATGTGATAGTATGAATCCCAAATGGGTCTTTTAGCATAAAAGGGTTCGTGCCACACAGCTATAGATGGAAAAGCCACTATTCCATTATCAAAATGTTCATTAATTCTTAAACCAAATTCCATATCATCTATTTTGATAAACAAGGGGAGCAGTAATCCAATCCTTTCGACAATTTCTTTAGGGAAAGCAAAAAACCAAAATCCCCCATAATCGATATTGTCTTCTAACAAAAGTGAGGTAAGTGTGATGGTATTTCGTAAATCAAGATTGTGCTTTAGAGGATAACCTGTGAATTTATCTTGCTTGATGTTTCCTTCATCGTCAATGGATTTATTATATATTGCTCCTGCTTCATATAAGATGTGTTTTTTGTATAAATCGAGCATACTGCCAGCTACAGCAAAATCTTTCTTTGCATACTCATATAAAGAAAAAAGCCTGTAAATAGCTTCACTGTCTATCTCTATATCGTCATCCATGAACAAGAAATGTGTATAAATGTCTTCTTGCAACGCTTCAATCAATCCTTTAGTAAAACCACCACTTCCACCGACATTGCGATTATAAATAAGCTTAAATTTATAGTCTTTAAAATCACTCGTATTTAGAGTTACGCCATTGTCCACTACAAAGATTTTGAAGTGTTTATACTGCAATAAATTGTCTTGCAAAATAGTATTGACTGTCTTTTTTACATAAACTTCTTTTTTAAATGTACAAGTGATAATAGCTAATGACACATCCCTATGCTTTTCTTGTTCAGTTACAACTAACCCTTCTGTAAATAAACCTTGCTGACTAAGGCAAGTTATTTCTAGATAAATGCGACCAGCTTCTTGATCGTGCTTGAGTTTGGGTAAGCAAAATTTAGCATAATCTGATATTTTACAATCTTTAAAACTTTGATTGAAAATAACTTCTCTTGTAATCGCTTCCGAAGTTTCTCTATAAGCAAAAACCTCAAAATTTCCCTCTAATCTCAGTAAATAATAGAGTGAGTTAATATATGTATATTTTGTATAGTATTTTTCGTATAATGAGTTGAAATAAGTGTTTAAAGATATGATAGTATCTTTATGTAAAATGAATTGTTTTTTGTCTTCCTTAAAATTAATTGATACATCATTAGAAAGTTTGAAGTATAAATCAGAAATCTCAGCAGTTTTAGGAAATTGTACTCTGCTCACTATATTCATATGCTTCCTACCTTTTAGGCGTGTTTCCTGAGAATAATTAGTTTAGGTTCTGTTATAGTGTGATACTTGCTCTAAGTATTGGTAAATGTAATCTACAAAAGGTTGATAGACTGCTTGAGGAGAAAGCTTGGCGATCGCATAACTATGAGCTTGTTCCTCCATCCATTGGCGCTTTTGTTTGTTGGTTAGCACTGTGTGTATAGCTACTGCGAAATCTTCAGGTGCATCTGCTACCAGAACAGCACTACCTACAACCCCACCCAGTCCTTGAACGCCTACACTGGTGGAAACACAAGCACGACCATAGGACATTGCTTCTACGAGTTTGATTTTCAGTCCGCTACCAGCTAGCAAAGGAACCAGACAAACTTCAGCAGCACCATATTCCGGTTCCAAATTATCAACCCTACCCAAAAGATGAACATTCGGAAAAGATTCTTGTATCAAGTCACAGACAGTACCACATACGTGGAGACTACAATCGTGGATTAACTGTGTAACTCTTAACCACACATTTTCAAGAAACCACTTGAGACCATAGTAGTTGTGATCCACACGACTTCCAACAAACAAGCATCGTCCAGGTACTTGCGTGACGCTGGGATCATGAATTATCGCAGCTTTAGGTATACAGATAACCTCAGATTGAGGTGTCATTTGCTTGAGGAGTTTTGCTTCTTCTTCCTGAATAGCTAAAATTACCTGTGCTTTGCTTAACTGTATTGCTTCGTGTTCCCAACTCCAGTTTGATTCAACAGTGGTAAGTCCTAATTTTTTAAAGTGAGCATATCTTTGATGGAGTACGTCGTGGGTAAGTATAACTTTCAATACTGTTTTATCTAAAACGGGGGAGTCTAAAACACTTCCTAGAAAAGTGTAATTAGCGATCGCTACATTAGGTTTGAATCTCACAAACCTTGAACTTGCAAAATTTAGCTCCTCTGGCGTTGGTAAAGCATCCCAAGCTTGAGTTTGTCGTTCCTTCCTGATAGAACGGTAAATGTTTTTCAGATTTTCTGGTAAGCAAATATAAACCAATCGCACCAATTCCATTAACCAATCTGATAAAGGGTTAACTCTAAGCAGAAGACGACCTATCCTCAAGTTATTCTTAACCGACACATTAGCAAGTGTTGCCAATGCAGGCGAAATTATATACCAGGGAACTCTGCCTTTAGGTGATGAATTAGGAATTACATACTCAATTTCACAACCAGCTTGCCGCAAGTAGCACAGAAAATTCAATATATAAGTAGCGTTACCAGCAGTATTCTCAACAGGAATATCTCTACCAACAAATTGAATTTTGATAGGTCGGTCAATACGATATATAGACACATTTTTGACTGAAATCATCAAATATATAACCTTATTTTGAAATTTTTAAAATTATGACATTGAAACTTCTGACATCAATAAAACTAGACAAGATTGAATTAGTCAAAACTTCAACTATAGATTAGGAACAGAGGTTTGTATCAATTTGTGCCAAACCTCTAGGGTTTCTTGTACCATTCTTTCTTCAGAAAACTCTTGAGCATGTGTTTTGGCATTCTTTGCTATCTCTTTCATGCGATCAGGATTTCTGAGTGACCATCTCAATTTCTCAAGCAGATCATAGGTATCTCCAGTTCTAAATAACAAACCGTGAACTCCATGTTCAATTACCTCTGGAATTCCACTTGCATCTGAGGCAATAATTGGTAAACCATATGCCATTGCTTCAGCGATCGCATGAGATTGACCACCTTCATAGTGGGTTGGAAAAACAAACAAATTAGCAGCTTGCAACCACCTACGGACATCAGATCGATAACCTAGCATGAAAACTTTGCTCTCAACACCATACTCTCGTATTTGACTGGATAATTTCTTCCTTTGCTCACCTTCACCAATCCAGATAAATTTCACATCTGGGAACTCTTTAATAATATGAGGAATGATTGGGATAATATCCATGTAACCTTTTTGCTCATGTAAGCGTCCTACTGTGAGCAGAAGTTGGCTATTTTCACAAATCCCTATTTCCTTTGTTAACTTATTGTGGAATTCTACATAGTTTGTTTTATTTGTGCCAAGAATGGGCTTAATACTAGCACCGTTATAAATGCAGAGGATTTGATGTTCAGGAATTTGAAATAAATTAGCCACAAGTCTGCGATTATTTTGAGAAATAGCTAATAATTGTTGATTCCTATTTCTTGCCCAGGTATATGCTTTTAATTTCTTGGGACTATAAGGCGTTTGCCATATAGGTGGAACTAGCCCAAACCGAATTATAGTTGGTATTTTTAGAAATCCACAAGCCATAATACTGCCAAAGCAATGGTCAGGCAATGGAAGAATAATTTGTACAACATCTGGCTTCACTTTGAGCAGTAATAAAATTGTTCGTACAAAATATGGTAAATATTTTTTGAAATATTTTTTCAAGATTACCTGGTTACGATATTGTTTTTCCTCAATTTCTAAACGATGATATTGTACACCTGCTGTGAGCAATTCTTGAACTAAAGCTTTTGTTCCATCAGAATTTGGGAATGCTACATGAACATTCCAACCTAATATTACAGATGCTGACGCAATTTTTAAAGTATATTCTTCTACTCCACCGCGTATAATTGATGGAATAATCAGTAAGGATTTCATGATTTTAATTTTTGAGAATTGAAGATTTTATATTAATTGTCAATCATTAATTTTCCACCATTTATTTGCCATGTTCGCGGTTGGTAAAATAAACATTGGCTCATATTGATATACTCACTAACTCTAAATTGAAAAACTTCAACTGCATCAAGATAATTGTGTCCAGGTTGACCGATGAGTACCTTCATAATATATAAACCAGGTCTTAAGCTAAGGTATGGGATCTGAAGCTGAATTTCTTGCCTTTCTGGTATGAGATTAAATTTCACCTGATCACTAAAACTACTCAATCGGAGAATAATTCCTCCCTCTCCAAATTTTTCTTGAATTAAAACAATTACACCTACATTTTCGATATAAATATGAGCTTTGCATCCTATGCAAAAATTAGTGGATTTACCACAAATCGGTGATGCAATTATTTTTCCTTGATTATCTTTAAAACAGAGATAAATAATATCCACCCCTAGACTTTCATTCTGAGATTTTTCTGGTAGAAATAATGCCTTTGTAGAGTATTCTGCCCGTTCCCTCAAAAAAAGGTCTGCTTCATACTTACTCATTATTAAATGAGGTTCTCCAGATGCAATTACATTGCCAGATGAAAGGTAAATTGCCGTATCACAGGCCGTTAGTATAAGATTTGGATCGTGAGAAACGAGTATTAGAGATGTGCCATATTTGCGTAACTCACCAAGACGGTGAAAGCATTTAACTCTAAACTTCATATCTCCGACAGCTAGCACTTCATCAACCAGTAAAATATCTGGATTTGTATGAATTGCACTGGCAAATCCTAACCTTGCAGCCATCCCAGAACTATAACTCTGTACTGGTGCATCGATTGCATCCCCAATTTCTGCAAACTCTACTACTTCATCAAATCGCTCATTAATTTCCTTCTTTGACAAACCCAAGATTGACATATTGGCATAAATATTTTCTCGCCCTGTCAAAATAGGATTGAATCCAGCACCTAAAGCAATCAAAGGTGCTACCCGACCATTAACTTCTACAAAACCAGTATCGGGTTTAATCAACCCTGCAATCATCCGCAATAAGGTAGATTTTCCACTGCCATTTTTACCAACTAAACCAAGTGCTTCTCCTCGACACAATCGAAAATTAACATCCTTCAATGCCCAAAATTCTTTTGGTCGAATAATGTCATTTTTCTCTCGCAGACCAAGTAATTCAGAAGCAATATCTTGAATACCATAGAGTAGCGATCGCTTTAAATCTCGACAAAACTTTTTAGAAACACTGTTAACTGAAAGAACAATTTCATGATCATTTTTGTATGGCTTTGCTGAAATTTCCTGCTCATTGATATCAAGCATGATTAAGAACTCATTCTCTCAACGACATAAGGCATCGCCAGACGATAGATAATCCAAGCTAAAACTAATCCCACAATTGCAATTAGACTGGCTATCCAAAATCCTTTGGGGTCAGATATCACACCTGTTGTTGCCAACTCCCGTGTTGTTACTAACAAAGGTGTAACAGGATTGAGATTAACAATAGTGCCGAATATGCCATTATTGGGAACTGGGTAGACTACTGGCGTCAGAAATAGCCAAAATCCAGTTATTAAGGTTAGCCCCATTGAAAAATCTTGATAGAGAGCGCTGAGTGGAGCTAACAGCAGACCAAAAAAAGTTCCTAACAATATTAGATGAATTAATGCGATTGGCGCTAAAAAAACGCTCCAAGTTACAGGGATTTTAAACCAGATGAACAAACCCACAATCAGAATTAGTTTGATGCCAAAATTGAAAAAAACTTCCCCTAATTTGGCAAGAATCAGCGCTTCTCTAGGGAAATTAATTCTAGAAAGCATCATTTTGGCAGCTATCACTGCTTGAGGAGGGCCATTCAATGCTTCGACAAAGGTTTGCCACAATGTCATGCTGAACATGACGTAAGCAGGATAGGGTAAGTCCGTAATACCGATATTGACAACTCCACCTCCTTGGGCAAGGGTAAAGCCAACTGCCATAAGAATCGGAGGTATAATTGCCCAGAAAATACCTAAAAATGACTGACGGTATTTAGCGCTGATATCTCGAATCATCAGCCGCCAAGCCAACTCTCGTGATCCTAACAAGTCTCGTCTCATTTCTTTGAATAATTGAAGCGGACGCCTCATTTGACTCTCAGGTCGATGCACTACTCTATAGACTTTTGGAGGTAATTTTTGAGTCTGTTTAGAGAATTTATTGTGTTTCAAATAATGCTGATTTTTGTGCATCATTATTAACTATTTATTGCGGTGAAAAAAAACATAAGAGGGCAAAAAATAAGGGTAAATAAATAATTTATTTGAGCATTTCTACAAATGATTCTGCTAATAATGGATTGAATCGCTATTAGACAGAGACACCTGGTATAAACCGACGCACAATACGAGACAGTTCTCGCGCTCTATCGTAGCTTTGAAGACCGAACCAGCGTGCGATCGCTATTGCTAAACTCAAGCGTAAATAGATGAATGTGTAGCGTATTCGGGGATAGTGCAAAATAGCTTGCCGACGGTAATGCATAGCATTCTGATAGTTCCCTGTGCCTTGTAGATAACCCCAAGCTGCAAAGAAGTTCATCCAGCCATAGCTTTGGTTTCTCAAATACAGCAACTCCAAGGGAGCAGACTGGAAGGTTTTCTCAATCACCTGGCGCAGCTCCTGGATCATCTTTTCGTGGTTCCTGCTAAAACTGTTAGGAAGCTGTCGGTAGAGAATTAAAGGTTCTTTGACAACTCCAAAGGGATAACGAGCAGCAATGCGAGTCCACATATCTCGATCTGGAGCGTAGCGAAAATTTGGATCGAATACCCCCACAGTTTCAAAGCAACTACGGCGAACCATTGGTGTACTACCATTAGAAATCATGTCTCTGACAACAATTTGCTCCCATACATTCCCCTCTGCATGGAAAGCTAGCACTATACCTGTGGACTTACCCCACTGATCAACAAAAGCCGTCCAAGTATAAACCAAACCAACTTCTGGATTATCCTCTAGATAATGTACTTGTTTTTCTAATTTAGTTGGCTGCCACAAGTCGTCAGCATCCAAGAATGCGATGTATTCCCCTTGAGCATGGGTAATACCTGTGTTACGTGCAACAGATACACCCTGGTTTGGTTGCGAAATCAGCCTTACACGTGGATCTGCTATCTGATTAGCCCATTCAACGATATTGTCTGAGCTACCATCATTAATGATTAATATTTCAAAGTCTGTGAAAGTCTGCTGCAAAACACTCTCTAGAGTTTCTGGCAGATAAGTCATCGCATTGTAGGCTGGAATGACAACAGAAACTTTTGACATATGTGATCTCTCTGAAGGTAAGTAGTTTGTAGCGTTCCTAGCACATAGTTCTCTATAGGATTCCTATTTGATTTTTGAACAAAACTCAGTACACATCTAGCTTCCTTTTTTTCTTTCTTTCCCTATTGCCTATTGCCTATTGCCTATTGCCTGCCTCCACGAGTAAATTCATTAATCAAATCGGATTGCTATATAAGTAATCGCTTTGTCTGGGTTTTGGAAGTTCACCTAATGGAATGCAATTGTGCAACATTTAAAATCCGCCGCCGCACAGAATAGATTAGGGCTAGTACTCTCCTAAAGCCATCAGCATCAAACCATTGCATCATGGCGATCGCTAAACTCAAGCGAATACAGTCCCAAGAATAATGTAATTGTGGATAATGAGCGATCGCTTGCTGACGATAATGAATCGCCTGATTAAAATTTTTGTTGTTTACAGACTTCCAAGCTAAGTAAAGATTCTGATTTCCATAGCTTCGATTTCTTAAATAAAGTAATTCTGTGGGAACAGACTCAAATGCTCTTTCAGTAAGAATACGAAAATCTTTGAGAACTTCTTTGCAATGCGTAGACAAAGTCGAATCATGTAAACGATATCTTGTCAAAGGTTCCCTAATTACTGCAAAGACGTAACGAGACGCAAAACGAATCCACAGATCATTATCTTCACAATAGTGTAGCTCCCGATCAAATCCCCCAACAGTTTTTAAACAAGTGGCGCGAACCATCACCGAAGAAGTAACAACTATATTTTTTTGAACAATCTGTGTCCATACATCACCCTCTAGTTGAGTGGTAAGTAATTTTCCTGTTTGATTACCTTCTTTATCAATTAACAGTGTCCAGGTATGTACTAAACCAACTGTGGAATTATTATCCAAACAATGGACTTGTTTTTCCAATTTTCTTGGTTCCCAAAGATCGTCAGCATCTAGGAATGCTATGTATTCTCCTTGGACGTGAGCAATACCTGTGTTACGTGCTGCGGATACACCCTGGTTGGGTAGCGAAATCACTTGCAATCGTGGATCTACTAACTCATCAGCCCATTCCACAATATTGTCTGAACTACCATCATTAATCATCAACACTTCAAAATCTGTAAAAGTTTGTCTAAAAACACTTTCTAAAGTTTCTGGTAGATAAGTCATAGCATTGTAGGCTGGAATGATTACAGAAACCTTTGGCATATAAACCTCAAAATTTAATCAGTTTTGACTGGTAATTTTTTCTTGGACTGCACAATAGTTTCTAAAATCACATCGCGGTAGCGTAGTGTCATAGCATCCCAACTAAAACGTGTAGCATTCTCTCTAGCCAGTTGACTCCAGTTCCCACTCAACGCATGTTTTAGAGCAGTAGCATAGATATCCAGATTGGTTACATCGCAGAGAATACCACCCTTGCCAATCATATATTGTCGTATTTGATCATCAGTAGCGACCACAGGTAAACCACTAGCCATTGCTTCGAGATACACCAGTGCAAATGGCTCATAGATAGAAGGAAGTGTAAAGACATCGACACTCCGGTAGACTTCAGCCATTTGTTCAAAAGGGAAGGTGCGAATCGCAAAGCGTTCTTTACCTAACAGTCGTTCACCCAGTGATTGAAAATAGATGCGATCGCCTCCGTCTCCACACACCAGAAGACTAACTCCACTCAGACGAGACACTGCTTGCATCGCTAGCTCAACTCGCTTTTGATTCTGGCAATTTAACGAAGCGACACACAATACTACTGGTTTGGGTAAACCAAGATCAAGGCGAGTTCCATGAGGGGTAAATTTGTCGAGATTCACACCATTAGGAATTACGCTGATTGATTGTGTTGGTTTCAGGTTACGAGCAAACGCAGCCGTAGCTGCATCAAAAACCACCAGATGATTCGGACAAAAGCGTAGATTGCGCTTCAGACATTTGCCATTCTGTACTAATGAGCCATCATCCCCTCTACCTAGTAAGCTATTGTGTTCGGTGAAAAGAATCGGAATTCCCGTGAGCGATCGCACACAAGCAGCCATAGCCAATCCACCGTAATCGTTATGAGGAAAGATTAAATCAGCAGGTTTACTGAGCAGACGGAGTAGAGAAGGAAAAAAACTGGAGACATGTTCCAACAAAATTTCAGGAGTTGTAAAACCCTTCAACAGTGGAGCAATCAAAGGATGACGCACAGCATTAGCGGTGTAGGTACGAGGAATACATTTGACGGGATAGCTAAAGGAGCCACAAGGAGCGCCACTCAGTAGTTCTACCTCAAAGTAAGAACTCAGGCGATGTGCTAGCTCAATAGCAAGATTCTCCGCTCCACCACTCCAGTTAACTCCTGCACTTGGATGAGCTAGAACAATTCTGTAGGGTAGTCTCTCACCTTGTCCATTTATATGGGTTTCATCAGTTCCACTCATTAGTTGTTGTGTCATCCTGAAAATACTCCACTTGCAACAACAATATGGCTAGGCGATCGCAAGTTTATATTTCTTTAGAGCAATAGTTTTCCCAGATCTATGCATACTTTTTTAACAACATCAAAAAGAACTAGACTGTGTACCTCTATAGAGTTTTAGCAATTCTCGATCAGATAGAATACGTTCGCTTTTCGTACCCATGAAATAATATCCAGAAGCAGAATCAAATGTACCAGGTTGATTGATTAAGTAGTAGTCAAAATACTTTAACCAAAAGGATGTTAGTCTCGCAAAAACCTTCACTAATGCTCTTGCTATAGGTTTCTTGACAAAACTGAGTAAAAAGTATTGATATGACCAAGCTAATGCCATTCCTGGCCCACAAACTGCACCACTATCAATTTCTTCAAAATTATGGAATAGTCGCCGATGTCCTAAGTGAGTAAAGCGAGTAAAATCATATTTCCCCAAATGAACTTGTTGTATGAATGGTGTTTCTGAATAAACTAAACCATTGGGTTTTAAAACTCGATAAATTTCTTCAACACAACGCTTTGGATCTATAACATGTTCGAGAACAGCTTGTACGATAACTCCATCAAATGAATCTTCTGCAAAAGGTATTTGATGGGCATCACATATGACTGATATCCGAGAACCAAAAGTCACATCTGTCTCAATGAATTCAATCTCAGATCTTGACAATAAATCTTCCATTCCTTGACCAACAACACTACCACCAATAATCAAAACCAGAGGATTTTTGTTCTGCTGAAGCAGAATTTCTGTGAATTTTTGAGAATTCTTTTTGGTTTTAACATTTAGATTGATTCCTGGCACTATATTTACCATCAATCTTTCTAGTTTTGATTTTGGTTTGAGAGTAATTTGAACCTTGTCTATAAAGTCATTAACAGAGAAAACACTAGACAATTCATCTATCAAAATAGGTATATTATTAACGAGATGAAATTTATTATTGCATTGATTATTTGTACATCTCAGTTGATTTTTCGATAATTTAAATCTAGACTTACATACTGGACATCGCAGAATATCTTGAGTACTTTTTGCTGATTTTATGGGAAAATCTGTTTTGATTTCAGTATTCATAGATAGGTATCATCACTATTTTTTTATGCTAAAAAATTGAAATGAAATACTTTGGTCAATTTATAACGAAAATTTTTCTAGAGGACTAACCTAAACAGTCCTTGTGTCGTTCCAATTCCAACCAGCTACTGCCATTAGAGTCATCCAGTAGAAAAAGAGAGTGGTATGGCTCCATATGTTTTCAGTAACCATCGCTACGGGTATAGACAGAAAAATAGCCAACATAGTTAAACACAGATCACGCTTTGCACTACCAGGGGGTGCTGATTGTATTAACTGAACAATGCGTATACCCTGAACGAATAAAAAGAGTAGAAAAATTACTAAACCAATAATTCCCTCTTCGACTAAAGCCCGCACATAATCATTGTGAGCAATAAATCCATTACCAATCGTGTTGGCACTTGCCAAACCGTATCCAAATATTGGAAACTGCTGCCAAGCATTGAGAAGTAAATGCCAGTGGGAAAGCCGCCAGTTGAAACTGTTATAATCGCCCTGAGACATTAAAATTGCTCGCGAAACATCAATATCTGGATTTAGTAGTGGTGTGTTAGCCACAGAGTTCAGGCGTTCTTGTCCAAACTCTGTACTGGCAAATAATCCTATGACTAGCGCCAAAAATATGACTCCACCTATGAGATTGGCTATATTTAGTCGAGGAGTAATTAAAACCAAAACAAAAGTAGCAATCATTATCAAACCAAATAGAGCTTTGGTACCTACAAACAAAAAGGCGAGTAAACCCAGCAACAATAACCATGAATAATATTGCCTTGATTGCCTTAGCTTCCAGTAAGTCAGGCCGATAAACAGCAACAGTAAAGTTGTAAAGCCATTAGAGTGTCCTATGGTTCCCTTGATTCGAGAACCATCATCTCCACCAGCCAAGAGGAAGAAAGGTAAGATTGACGGCATAAATACTTGTATCAATGCAACTGTGATCGGTACAACTAGAGCCAGAAACAGTGTAGAAATTATCTTTTCAGGAGGAAGTCGATCCTTTAGTTGCATGACTAACAGATAAACCATCAGCCATGAAAAAAGGCGAATCCACTCACGGATACTCTCTGGTAACAACGAAACATTCAATCCCAACCCTCCCAGAGGTAGGAGCATCACCCATAAGCCTTGTACCATTACCCAGGCGGCAAAAAACCACCAAAAGCGATCTGTATGTACAGTTTGACCTGTCAATAACTGTATAGTCACATATAGTAAAGTTAGAATATCTAATCCTACGGCAAACGCAGCTGGTATTTGTTGAGCAGACCAAGGATCAAGACAGGTACGAAAGATCAATAGACCCATTACTGTTTGCTCAAACCTGGTAAAGAATAAGATGACTACAGCGATCGCCACTAGAGCTAAACACAGATAAAGAGGTTTCGCACCTGCGAGAAATCCTGCAACTATACCAACTCCTACACCTACCAACCCAATCAACAGTGGCAAAACAGAAGAATTTGTACGTTGATTAGTCAACATAATTAGCTAGATTGCAAATGGTTTTTAGCAACTTTAAGCAGAACTACCCTGGCTTAAACCTTTGGATAATAGGGATCTATAACCATTAACGGGATAGCGGTAATATCGTTCAGTCTGCTGTGTAATTCCATTGACAACTACTCCCATGATTGGTATTTGATTATGTGTTAATTCTGATACTGCTCTTTGCAGAACTTCTTTAATTGTGAAATTCGGACGTGTAACTAACAGAATTCCATCACTTTGCCGCCCTAATGTCTGAGCATCAGCACAAGCACTAAGAGGAGGAGTATCTATAATGACACAATCATACTGCCGAATTGCTTCTGTTATTAGAGACTTCATAACCTCTGACTCTAGTAAATGTGAGGGATGTCCATACAAATCACCACAAGTTAATACACAGAGGTTAGCAATATGAGTGCGTTGCACCGTTTCTTCTAGAGATCTTTGTGAATCAATCACATCTGTAATTCCTGGCTGAGGAGCTAAGTTAAATAATGTATGCAGCACAGGACGACGCAAATCTGCATCAATCAGCAGTGTGCGTCGGGACAACATGGCGGAAATCACAGCCAGATGTGAAGCAACTACCGATTTTCCTTCCCCAGTGATACTGCTACTAACAACAATTGATCGCAATGGTTCATTACTACGAAACTCTAGGTTTTTAAATAGAGTGCGGTATGGCTCAACCAAACCAACATGATCTAAAAATTGTCCAGATGATTCAAGAGCGATCGCATGAGTTGGTAGACGTGGTAATACTCCCAACAATGGTAACTTCAATAATTCCTCAGCTTCGGAAGCATCCTTTAAAGTATGATCCATAAGCTCCAGTAACAGGACAATACCTGTAGCTAAAGCAGTTCCGAATACAGTCGCGATCGCCAATATAGCTTTCTTATTGGGTAAGGACGGTTCTTTCGGTGGTTGTGCTGCTTCAATAATTTGGATATTACCAACCAGTTGAGCTTCAGCAATCCGCGCTTCTTCCAGTTTACTTTGCAGTAACTTCAAAGATTCCACAGCCTCTTCTCGTTTCCGTGTGAGTGGAGTGAGCTGTTGCTGTTTGATTGGCAATTGTGCTAAACGAGTTTGGAGGTTAGCACGATTAGCTTGCACAGATCTAAACTTATTTTCAATTGCCAAGCGCTCTACATCATTAACAATCAGTTGAGAGGTTAAGTCTTGGCTGATTTTATCACCTGCTACAGAGCTAGAGGAAATAGATGTATTTCCAGGCGATACACGAGCTAATCCTTGCAAGTACAACCCACGTAAACCATTTCGTTGTCCAAGCAGATTAATAACAGTGGGATGACTCTCTGTTAAATACAAACGAGCTTGAATTAGCTTAGTTTCTATTTCTGCTAACTTATTGCGTAACGCCTTGAGTTCTTCATCTTGACCACCACGCACTGCTGCATAAGCTTGATTCAGAGCTTTAGCATCGGTGACTTGTCGCAGTGAAGCTTCTTTGGAGCGCAATTCTTGAAGTTGAGCTACAAGAGTATTCTCCTGCTCTTCCAAAGTAGCTAAACTATTCACCAAACTTTTGGTTTGCTCATCAAAGGAGACAATACCACTACTTTGTCTATATTTATTTTCCTTCTGTTCAGCCTCCTCTACTCGCTTGCGAGCATCAGGAACCTTTTTTTCTAAGAATTTGCGAACATTAGCAGCTTCTTGACGGATAACTTGGGTATTATCCTCAACCATTGCTTGGGAAATTGCATTGACAACTTTGGTTGCAAGTGTAGGGTTTTTGTTAAGATAGCTCACCTCCAAAATATTAGTAGCGGGAACAATTTTGACTTTCAAGTTTTGACTTAATTGTTCAACTGTCAGTTCATTTCCAGGTGGACTAAATCCAGATTCAGCAGAAACCTTAGCTAGCGCTTTTTGAAGAACTCGCTGCGACTTAATTAATTCTGCTTGGTCAGCTAAAGGGTTAGAACCACCTGGTGTACCCGGACTGAGTTGAGTCAAATCCCGTCCCAATTCCGAAACGCTTACCCTTTTTTGATCAAGTATTAGTCGCGTCGATGTTTCATAAAGCCTTGGGGTAATTTGAAGGTAGGCGATCGCTCCACCAATGACAGCAGCAAATGTAGCTAGAGCTGGTAGAGTACGCCGCTTCAATATAAATAGTAAAGATGATAAGCCTTTTTCCATAATTTTTGGGGAACGGGGAACGGGGAACGGGGACAAGGGAGACAAAGAGAATGACAAATGACCAATGACCATTGTAGAGACGCGATGAATCGCGTCTCTACTAATGACGAATGACCATTGACTCTGGACTATTGACTACTAGTTCAGGGGAGTTCAACACAGTTGTATATAGTTTCAAGGTTTCTGAGGTAATGTGATCCCAACCATAGTGAAGTTGTACATGTTTTTGTGCATTCTCAGCCATTGCAGCCATTTGTATTGGGTGATCAATTGCCCAATCTAGAGAACGAACACAAGAGTTGAGGTTTCCAGCTTCAAAAAGCATTCCCCGTCCCCCACAAATCAATTGCTGATGGGGTGGGATATTACTTGCCAGTACTGGTATACTTTCTTGCATGGCTTCTAACATCGCCAGAGGAAGTCCCTCTAAATCAGAAGGTAGGACAAATAACCCTGCACCTCGGACAATTTCCCACAAACGAACACCCCTAAGTTCCCCAGCAAATACGATATTGGGATTGTTCGCTATCTTTTCTAACAATTTTGCGGTAAAAGATTTTGTATCGCTGACACCTCCTGCAATAACTAGTTTCCATCCCTGCGGTTTCAAGATGTTAAAGGCTTCAATAAGTAAGTCGGGACGTTTTTCTGGTACTATTCTGCCTAAAAACAAAATATAGCGTCCCTTAGTAAGTCCTAGCTGGGTTGCATAGGTGAAATTTGGATCTGAATCACCATAGCTGGCTGGAGCATTAGGAATGTAGACTGTCTCTCGACCATAGGTTTGTAAAAAATAGGATTTGAGGGCATCAGATACCACAATAATTCCATCAGCAAAACGTACTGCTGCCTTCTCACCCATCTGGATTAAGCGAGTAGAAAAATTGCCCCACTTGGCACGTTGCCAATCTAATCCCTGACAGGTGACTATTACTTTGGCAGAGGTGGTAATTCTAGCTAAACCAGTAAACAGAGATGGGCCAAGAGCGTGAAAATGAATAATATCGTATTTTTGACCAGTAGCAGCGATCGCACTTAATGCTGAGGTCAGAAAAGCATCCACACCTTTGATATGCAAACCAGGTAAGGAGACGACTCGAACTCCTTGAAAATTATGATGAACAAGCCAGGAATTCTGGGTATAGGAACAGCGAGCAAATAAATCCACGATGTTACTCTGTGCTGTCATGCGAGGATATATTTCTGCACAGTAATGTTCGATCCCACCCTGCTTGGGAGGTAGACCTTTTGCACCAATAACGGCAATCTTCATACCAACATACCAATCAGTTGTGCTTGTGCTTTAAAGCCTCTTTTATATAAGAGTCAATTGGATTCATTCCAGCGTTGCCACATTTGGCTGTAAACTTCGTTAATTACAGTGTGTGCAGCATAGGGCTTTGCAATTTGTGTACAAGACTCACTTGGATAATCCTCTGGATGCAGCAATATTTTGTGTAAGGCATCTGCTAAACTCTTGGGAGTGCGTTCTTGACAAACAACTCCAGTCTTAGCAGTCAAAATTTTTGGTGTTTCACCGCATCTAGTCGTAACTACGGGTGTTCCGCTAGCAAGTGCTTCCAGCGCTGCTAAGGGTAAACCTTCATATGCACTGCTGAGAACAAAGATATTGCTGATTTGATACAACTGTGCCATTTGTATTTGCTCTACTGCACCAAGCATGGTTACTTGCTCAGATAAGCCTAATTGATCAATTTCTTCACGCACAATCTTTGCTAACTCGCCATCACCTGCCAAGAATAAATGAACATCCGTAATATTCAACGCTGCAAATGCATGTAGCAACAAAATCGGGTCTTTTTGTGGGTGCAATCTGCCAGCAAACAGTACAAAACGTGTATCTTCAGCTAATCCCAGATGAGATGCTAGTTTGGCTCTTGATGCTTCCCGTTCTTCCTTAGTTAATGGGTAGAATATTTCATTGTCAAATGAATTTTTGATGTAAGTAACACGTTCTGCTATTTTTGGGTAGCGCTGTCGGTACAGTTCTGCTGTATCTGTGTTACATGAAAGAATTTGGTTAAACTGTCCAAGTAATATTTTTTCCAAAGCAAAATAAGCTCCGGGAAATCTTCGCCACAAAATCGCCTTTTTGTCACCCGCAGCCTGCATCTGTGTGCGAATATCATTGTGAACAAACAGAGTTTTCTCTCCATACCAATTAAGAGCTGCTAAGGTTGGCTCCAAGCGATGAAAATGCATGAAGTCTGAAGCAAAGCAATGCCCCAAAAGACTAGCTGTATACTTGAATGTGGTAGGTATTAAACTTCTAACATTGTCATTTTGCAGAGTAAATAAAGGTAGGAAACTAATTACCCTACCAGCTAATTCTGCTTCTTGCCAATTAGCTACAATTTGGTTGCGATCGCATCCTGTTCCTACTAGCCGCACCTCAAATTTATCGGGAGCATATTTAATAAAATTTTTGATCAGTGTCTGAATTCCACCAATTGTGGTATTCCAAGGATTGAATTGATAAAAAATTGTCAGAACAGGTTTACGCATGAGATGCACCCTACACAGTTACTGTGCAATTAATTAGGTGTTTTTATTAGCAAAAGATCTCAAGAAATATTAGCTACTTCCGTCATCCGAGTTTAAATGTTGGATTTTGGATCGGTGAAATACAATTAGCAAACTTACGTCGTCACATTGATTACTTTTCCAATTCTGGAATCTGAGGGCTTGTACCCTGCTCGGAATTATCGGTCAGTTCTGTATTTTTTTAATCTAAAGACATTGATGATTTTTGAATTCCTCCGATAGTAGTATTGCGTGTTAAATTTATTTTTTGAAACTCTTTATAAAATACCTACGCATAGCCATAAAATAAGATTGCTCTCGCGTGTACACTGAGCAAGCTTTTAAATTCATAAAACACGCAAACAAAAAATTTACTATTTTTTCATCAATACTTTATTACACCTTTAATTAAAAATCGTAGTCTTTTTGAACTTGAATTTCACTGAGTTCTACAAACCTTTACACAATCTTTATATAAAATCGAATGTGATATAATTTGCTATAAAAAAGTATTGTATGCAACTAATATTTAGTTAAAAAAAGTATAAGTATTAAAATACTTGTATCTTAAGTATAAAGATTTAATGAACCTTTGTGATTAAGAAGTTATAAGTATTTGAAAATAAGAGCTTATTTGATATATATTTGAGGCTGCTTTTCTGTTCGTTTTTTGAGAGTTTTATTCTGCTGTTGCACCGTTGTTTTATATTCATTGTCGTTATTTTACATAGCTGATACCTTGGTTTGTGGAGACAAAAAAGAAGTGGGTAGTCCTCCATCACACCCACCTACTTAACCTTCTGCGCCATACTGGAGCTTTGTGTATTCCTCACTTAGCTCCTTTTCTATAGTAGGGCTAGCTCTTAAAAAACACATTTTATAACCCTTATATAGCAAGGCTTTTAGTCAATCAGGAAAAATGTGTTTCTTTTATTCGTTGCTAGCAGCGAATAAACGCCGCTAGTTAGGCGCTCATATCTTGCACCAGCTTTTCATCCCGCCAAAAAATAAATTTTTTAGCTAATAGCTAAAGTCTGCTTAAGCAGACTGCTTGATTTGTTTTAGTCATCTGAAGACGACTTGTGCTATTAGCTAACGGTTTAAACCCAAGCGCAGTATATTGAAAAAATTGGGATCTTCCCTCTCAAAAAGCTTGATTACTTTCTCAAAATGCCTATTTGCTTTCTCAAAATGCCTATTTGCTTTCTCAAAATGCCTATTTGCTTTCTCAAAATGCCTATTTACTTTCTCAAAATGCCTATTTGCTTTCTCATTTCGGTAGATTCAGCAAGTAAAAAGCCTGATTGCTTTCTCAAAAAGCTTAAATGCTTTCTCATTTCGGTAGATCGCGTATTCATTTCGGTAGATTCAGCAAGTAAAAAGCCTGATTGCTTTCTCAAAAAGCTTAA
>NZ_JCACKS010000070.1:70767-73337 GCF_059505505.1 Pelatocladus sp.
ATGCTTTCTCATTTCGGTAGATCGCGTATTCATTTCGGTAGATTCAGCAAGCAAATAGGTTCTTTAAATTTCTCAATATACTGATTGCTTTTTTATATCAGTAATTTACGCAATCATAACCGATTATTCCGAGCAGGGTACAAGTCCCCAGATTTATCTGTGGAATCGATCCAAAATCGTTCGACTGAGCGATCACGACGAAGTCTAAAATTCAAAATCGATTGACAGCGATCGCTCCACTTATTTTTTCTGAGATAAATCCATAAAATTTGCTAGCTTGTAAACAATCCGCGCCCCGACATTACCATCCCACTCAGCATCACCAACTTCACAAACATCAAAACCAATAATTTTTCTACCGCTTTTTACTAATTCACGAAACAAACAAAAAGTTTGCTCTAATTCCAGTCCACCAGGAACAGGAGTACCTGTCTTCGGACAAAGTTTTGGATCAAGACCATCAACATCAAAGCTAATATGCACGTATTCGGGTAAATGACCGATAATTGATCGACATACTTCAATCCAAGTAGTTCCAGAGTAAAGTTTTTGTTTCATCATTGAGTCGTAATAAGCAACAATCCGACTATTGGATTGACTAATGATTTCCACTTCATCATGACAAATATCACGCAAACCTACCTGTACTAATTTGGAAATTTGCGGTATTTTCATAGCATTAAACATGACAGAAGCATGAGAAAACTCAAATTCTTCATAGGTATCTCGTAAATCTGCATGAGCATCAATATGTAAAATACCAAAGTTAGAATATTTAGCTGCTAATGCTTGAAAATAACCTAAAGGTGAACTGTGATCTCCTCCAATTACTGCAACTCTTTTACCATGATTAATCGCTTCTTGACACTGTGCAAATAACCATTGATTAAACTGTTGACAGGCTTGGTTAATTTCTGCGAGAACAGGAGTTAAGTCTGGTGTATCTGTTAATTGTTGACCTTGCTCTAAGCGTTCAATAATTGTTGCAGCTAAATAACGGTAGTATGTATTTTTATCTAAAATATCCTGGGGAATTTCTGCCATGAAAATTCCCTGTTTCCATCCATTAGGGTTATCAAAATCAAATAAGTCTAATTGCGGTGAAGCATCTAGAATTCTTTGTGGCCCATTCGCCGTACCTGCACCATAGGAAACGGTAACTTCCCACGGGACACCAAAGACAATTAAATTTGCAGACTCATAATCGAAAGGTAAACCGAAGAGGTTGCTGTTGATTTGTCCTATACCGCTAGGATTGTACTCTGGAAATTGATTACTCATCGACTGTCTTTTAGATTTATATGGGTAAACAAAATACTGCTTGTTGGATATTTGCATTATGTTAGCGTAGTTTGGAAGAAGCTCACCAAAAAATCTTTACTAACATTTTGCAGCAATTGCAAAAAGCCGTGAAATAAATTTCCGGCTCATAGCTTAAACTCATTAAAATGGAGTTAAAACTCTTAGAGGATGTTTGAAAAGTCTTTATTGATGTATCAAATACTTTGAGACCCCCCTAAATCCCCCTTACAAAGCAGGGTGGCTTGTTGGAGTGTTGAAAAAATTATTCAGTACTTAAACAGAATTTGTTACACACATTGTTTCCCTATTCTCTGTTAATACAAATAATTGAATTTAATTTTTATGACAGATATCCGCAAGCTAATTAACCAACTCGCTGCCGAGGAAAATAATTTACATTCCACCCACTTTATCGCGCCCTGTGTGCGTGGTGGTAAGGTACGAACTAGAGTAGCAGGAATAATTTATACATTTAATCCTAAGCCTCGTACATTTGAAGGTTGGGGCATATTTCAACCAGTAGATGAGAAAATCGCGATGGTAGTTGAAGAACCTAACTTACCTCAAATTGCCGAATATTTACAGAACCTTAAACCACTGCGTTTACGACTTGCTCATCCATTGCGATCGCAAACTTGGCTAGCCTACCCAATCAACGAAGCTGATATGCAACAACGCTGTGGATATTGCCGACCAGTAGCGGTAAATTTAGTGACAGAAGGAGCCAAATTTGAGGTAATTATTGGCCGCACTGATGGTGCTGCTTGGTGGTTTGACGAATGCGATCGCCGTGCTGATCCGTTAGTTACTGAAAAACTACGAGAACACCTCAAACAAGTCACACCAACAGACAAACTTCACTTTCAGGGTATGACACCAGAAATGCGGACAGTATACGAAATTGTTGCCAAACAAACCAAAGAATTCGCGGCTTTGCAGCAACAACAACGCGATGAAAAACTGTTACACAAAGCATTACACATGGGTGGTGGAGAATTACATGAATTTCTTGAGCGCCAAGATCATTGGGTTGTACAGTGGACAACTGCTGATGGCGAACGTCACACCAGTGCTATTTCTAAAACAGATTTAACCGTGATGAGTGCGGGAATTTGTTTGAGTGGAGAAGATGAAAAATTTGATTTGCAATCTTTAGTAGGTATTGTAGAGCAACGGTATGAATAGGGATCGGGGAAAGGGGACAAGGGAGTTGGGGCAGGGTGGTTTCATACAAGCAGAGAAAAATTAAAATCTTCTTTTAAAGCCTC
>NZ_JCACKS010000071.1:0-11402 GCF_059505505.1 Pelatocladus sp.
AGGGGGGATCAAAACGCTACTAGGCAACTTTGTAAGACTTCTGTGTACACCGCAGCCCTTGGTAAGGGGAGGTTGGGAAGGGTTAAAATAATGTGCAGCTTTACAGAGAATTGGTATGAGGACTTTAGTCCTTATTTTGAGGACTAATACCATTTTCATATGAAGATGCATAGAAAGAACCCCACCACCTTCGGCACCTCCCCTTGGTAAGGGGAGGTTGGGAAGGGTTAAAATAATGTGCAGCTTTACAGAGAATTGGTATAAAGTCCTCACTACGAACTTAAAATAATATGCCAGTTGCGTAAGTCCTGAAGGTTTCAGATAAATTCTCTGCCGAAAATCACAAAAAAAGGATTAGTTTACGAGTCGCAAAAGCTAGTTTACGAGTCGCAAAAGCTAGTTTACGAGTTGCAAAAGCTAGTTTACGAGTTGCAAAAGCTAGTTTACGAGTCGCAAAAGTTTAGTTTGCGAGTTGCAAAAGCTAGTTTACGAGTCGCAAAAGCTAGTTTACGAGTTGCAAAAGCTAGTTTACGAGTTGCAAAAGCTAGTTTGTGAGTTGCAAAAGTTTAGTTTGCGAATTGCAAAAGAGTTCACCTCAGAATTAATTCTGATAACTGTTAACTGATTACTTACATGCTGTTTCTAAAGTTTGCAAATTATTTTGCATTGCCTGAAAATAATGTTGCGGATCTGTTGAACCTGTTTCCAATGAATCTAATTCACGTAAAGTTAAATTCAGGTCTTTAGAAAGACTTGTCAATAATTTGTTATCTATTCCTGGTTCACCAAATAGAGCTTTGACTTTATACTGTTTCACTGCATTGACTGCTTTTTGTACATCTGTTGGTGTCAGTTGATCTTCAGGAATTTCAACTACTGCAACTTGTTTAAGGTTGTAACGTTTAGCTAAATATGGATAGGCGTCATGGAAGGTGACAAATGTGCAGTTAGGATTTTTCTGTAAAGTCTGCTGATATTGATTATTTAAAGATTCTAATTGTTTGATATAAGTTGCTGCATTTGTTTCATATGTATTTTTATTAGCAGGATAAGCTGCAATCAAGCCATCTCGAATATTAATAACTTCTTGTTTTGCCAAAACAGGATCTAACCATATGTGTGGATTCCCTCCAGCATGTTCATGATCGTGTTCTTCATTTTGATTTCCTGTTTCTACAACGGGTGATATTCTTTCTACAGCTTGAATGCCTTTACTAGCATCTATTTGTGTTAACTTTGAATTTTGAGCATTTTTAACTGTTGCTTCTAAAAATTCTTCTAAACCCAAGCCATTTTTGACTAATACATTGGCTGTGGCGATCGCTTTCACATTTTCCGGTGTTGCTTGATACTCATGCACTTCTGTTCCTGGAGGCACTAAGATTGTCACATCTGCTGTATCTCCTACTACCGCTTTCGTAAACCAATACATCGGTAAAAACGTTGCAACTACTTTAATTCTTCCTGATTTTTGTGCAGGTGTGGATGCCGTTTCCTGCGCTTGGGGTGATTGTTCTGTATTGACTGAGGCTGTTGTATCTGTTTGATTACAACCAGTTCCAGTAATTAAAACTAACAAAGTAAATAAAGATACAATAATATCTTTGGGTTTATTTTTTTTACTTTCTCTAGGAATGTGCGTCACAGTCCTGCTAACTCCCCAGGATTTGAAGTTGACAATGAGACTTATTCTACCCCTAATAGATTAAAATAAGTATCATTCTCATGAAATGTTTGAGAATTGACCAAGGCTCTTTGAGGCGGGTGTAAGGGTGTAGGGGTAATATATAGCTCCAAAGTTTACTTATGCTATTTGGTTATGATTTCTAGACTTTGAATTAAAAAATTCCTAATAACTGGTAGATTATTTGAGAATACTTTTTAATAAAGCTGCTTTCAACAAGCAGGGTGGTAATCTATCAAAAATATACTTTGATTTGTGGTTAGCACTTTAGGCTGGTGACTATTCAGGCTAGGGAGCTAGTAATTTTCATTATGCCTTTTTTTATTTAGTGTGAGGAAAAATGCAAAAATTTTGGAAATCTGTGTTGGTAAGTCCAGCAGTTCTCGGCGCCATCCTACTGGTTGATGCTACTGCATTCGCAGGAGAAACAATTAAGACTTCAGAAAATACTCAACCGCAATTGGTAGTCACTCCTAACCAAAACGTTGAGAACAAAAATGTTCAAAGTCAAGTAACTTCGGTTTCTCAATTGTCAGATGTGCAACCCACAGACTGGGCATTTCAAGCTTTACAATCACTGGTAGAACGTTATGGTTGTATCGCTGGATATCCAAATGGTACTTATCGCGGTAATCGGCCGATGACGCGTTATGAGTTCGCCGCAGGTTTAAATGCATGTTTGGATCGCGTCAACGAAGTCATCGCTACCGCTACATCAGAGTTGGTGACAAAAGAAGATTTAGCCGCGCTACAAAGACTGCAAGAAGAATTTTCAGCAGAGTTGGCGACTCTGCGGGGTCGTGTAGATACACTAGAAGCACATACCGCAGAATTAGAAGCAAATCAATTTTCCACCACAACCAAATTAACCGGACAAGTGGTAATGGCAATTACCGATGTTCTGGGAGGAGATGATGTCAATGGTGTGGATGCTAAAGGAAACAATACAACCCTTGGGGCAAGGGCGCGTGTAGAATTTAACACCAGCTTCACAGGGAAAGATACTCTGTTTACCAGGATTCAAGCCAATAATATTCTCAACCCAGATATTGGCACACCAGAAGGTAATTTGTTTTTTGCTGGTGAAGATGGTACAACTGATGCTTTTATAGATGCATTATTTTACAAATTTCCCCTAGGTGATAGCACTGAAGTAATTGCTATTGCTAACGCAGGTGCAGCAGACGACGTTACCAATACAGTCAACCAGTTTGATGGAGATGGCGCGTTTGGTGCATTATCGACCTTTGGTACACGCAACCCAATTTATTACCAAATGGATGGTGCAGGTTTGGGTGTCACGCAAAACTTTGGCAATACATTAGCGCTCAGTTTAGCGTATTTGGCGAGTTCACCCAATGATCCATCCGGTAGTAACGGTTTGTTTAATGGCCCTTACGGCGCACTTGCACAGCTAACCTTTCAACCGAGCGATCGCTTAACCGTTGGTTTAACCTACATCAATGCTTACAACCAGGAATTGGGTGCTGGTAGCAATCGAGCAAATCCAATATCCTTCTTGAACTCTGATTTTGGTGTAGATGTACCTTTCTCCAGCAATTCCTATGGTCTAGAAGCAACTTATCAACTCAATGATAATTTTGTTTTGGGTGGTTGGGTCGGTTACACCAATGCTCAAAACTTATCCACCGAAGGAGGAACAATTGACCGTGGTAAACTCGATATTTGGAACTGGGCAGTGACTCTAGGATTTCCCGACCTCGGTAGTAAAGGTAGCGTAGCAGGTATTATAGTTGGTATGGAGCCGAAAGTTACTAATTCCAGCATCAATGAAATCGACGAAGACGAAGATACCTCATATCACGTCGAGGCGTTCTACCAATATCAGTTAAGCGAGAACATTACCATTACTCCTGGTTTGATTTGGCTCACTGCACCGGATCATAACAGCGACAATGATAACGTTTTCATTGGCGCACTGAGAACTACCTTTAGTTTCTAGGTTTTTCAGACGGGAGCATCCCAAATGTTCAAAAAATCCGCTCATAGCTAAAGTCCACTGAAGCAGACTGTTTGATTTATTTGAGTTGGATAAAGACAACTTGCGCTATTAGCTAAAAAATTAAATCCTTAGCGGTATATTGAAATAAATTGGGATGCTCTCCTAAAGACCTCTTGCAAAAGTCGAATGAACCCCCCTCAATCCCCCCGTGAACGGGGGGAAGATTTAGTTCCCTCCCCGTTTACGCTTAGGGTTAGGGTGGGGTAAAAATATTTTTGCAAGAGGTCTTAAGAAGAAAATAATCTTGAACGCACTGTATTTAAGGAAACACTACGAGGTTTTATGAACGCCGAAACAGTATCTCGTATACCTGTTGCTTTAACTATTGCTGGTTCAGATAGTGGTGGTGGTGCAGGAATTCAAGCGGATCTGCGTACTTTTGCTTTTCATTGTGTCCACGGTACTAGTGCGATCACTTGTGTTACAGCTCAAAATACTTTGGGTGTGATGCGCTTTGATGCGATGTCACCAGAGGCGGTTGTTGCTCAAATCCAAGCTGTATGTGAAGATATCGGCGTACAAGCAGCAAAGACAGGAATGTTGCTCAACAAAGAAATTATTGCAGCTGTTGCCCAACAGGTAGAAGCTTTAGAAATTAAAAATTTGGTGGTTGATCCTGTGATGGTATCACGGACGGGAGCGCAATTAATAGACGATGAGGCTGTGAATATACTTTGCCATACACTCATACCCCTAGCTGCGATCGCCACACCAAATCGCTACGAAGCCCAAATAATGAGCGGTTTACAAATTAATACCCTCGATGATATGCGTGAGTCTGCCCAAATTATTCATGATAAATTCCAAGCGAAGGTGGTGTTAGTCAAGGGTGGTGGAATGTCGGGAAGTGGACGGGGTGTCGATATTTGGTTTGATGGGCAAAAACTGGAAACTTTGATTGTTAAACAGGTAAACACAAAAAATACTCACGGTACTGGTTGTACTTTATCAGCTGCGATCGCAGCTAATTTGGCGCGTGGTGATGATTTATTTACAGCCGTGCAGCAAGCAAAAAAATATGTTACTAATGCTCTATCCTATGCTTTAGATATTGGTAAAGGGCAAGGCCCGGTTGGACATTTTTATCCGTTGGTGCGATCGGGCGATGATGAAAGCCTGCGATTGAAATCGCAGTCTCATTTGCATTGTCCCCAAAAAAACGGGCAGGCTTATAAACCCCTTTATTAATCAATGGGCCATGCGGAATATCCAAAGAAGCCTGCCCGTTTTTTCTAAGTGGAAGACCCTCATAGCTAAAGTCTTCTTCAGCAGACTGTTTGATTTATTTGAGTTGTCCTTAGCCACCATCGAACACAAATTAAATTATAAAATCTTTTGCTCTCAAGTAATTTTTCTATTATTCTTGGGCTTAGTTTGTATCATTATTTGCTTTTAAACTAAAAATGCGAACAGCTAACGGCTCTTTTTATAGTCATACCCCTAGTACGACTACTCAGCATTATTCACCCTCTGTACCCTTATCTGTATATCGAGATTTGGCAGCAGAGTTACAAGCCGCACAGGCAAAAATCAACGCCCTTAACGCTCAACAAGCACAAGTAACTCAAGAAAATCAGCTTCTACGACAAGAAATTGCCAAAGCAATCCAGTCTGTTTTACAGTTACAAAAGTTACTTGATGCTTCTAGTCAGTCTAAATCTCAGCAGGTTCCACAAACTCAAGTCACAGCAGACGTAGAGGTGGTATCTCCATCAACATCAATAGGGAATAATCACAAACCACCAGAGGAACGACAAATATTTGCCCAAACTAAAGAATTTTCAGGGAATTTTGCAGTAAGTAATCAACAGGTAAAGAATCCTGCTACTAGTAAACAGCAGATAAATAAGAATAATAAACCTCAAGCAAAAAAAGCACAGTCGCGCCAGCAGTCTCATCCACGTCCACCTGTTGTCTATACTGAAATGGAAATCCCTGTATCCATGTCAGAAGCAGTGCTTTTAGAACAGCAGCAAGTTGTCACCTACCCCAGCAGCGAATCAGAATCAGAAAAAGTAAATAGCTGGTGGTTCTTTTTCATGATTGTATTGATCATATTTTTGGGTTTTGGTGCTGGCTATTTGGTTGTGCGTCCCTTCATTGAACATCAGAACCATTAACTCAAATCCTGGCGTTGCTGAATCAAAACTTGTTATCCATAACTACTGTACTGGCGTAGACGGATTTTGCGTGGCTTTAAGTTAGAGTAGGTCGTTCGCATCTGCTAACCACTCCAAATTCTCATACAATTCCCTTGTTGGGTATAAAAGCATAATTTCAGCTATGACAAATCAAAATCTGATCCCTGTAATTGTGAATGGTGCTGCTGGTAAAATGGGGCGCGAGGTGGTTAAAGCAGTAGCACAAGCATCTGATATGAGTCTTATGGGTGCTATTGATACAAGTCCAGAACACCAAGGCAAAGATGCAGGCGAATTGGCTGGTTTAAGTGAACCTTTAGAAGTACCAATTACCAATCAATTGGAACCGATGCTGGGTTACGTAGCTGGTGAAAGACATATGCAACCAGGGGTGATTGTAGATTTTACTCATCCTGATTGTGTGTATGACAATATTCGTAGTGCGATCGCCTACGGTATTCGTCCAGTTGTAGGTACTACAGGCTTAAGTCCCGAACAAATTCAAGATTTGACAGCTTTTGCTGATAAAGCTAGTACAGGATGCTTACTAATTCCTAATTTTTGTATTGGTATGGTACTGTTGCAACAAGCCGCAGTCACAGCATCTCAATATTTTGACCACGTAGAAATTATTGAACTGCATCATCATCAAAAAGCTGATGCTCCTAGTGGTACTGCGATTAAAACTGCCCAAATGTTAGCAGAAATGGGTAAAACATTTAATCCGGCAGTAGTTCAAGAAACAGAGAAATTATCAGGGGCAAGAGGTAGCGTTGCAGATGAAGGTATTAGAATTCATAGTATACGTTTGCCAGGGTTAATTGCTCATCAAGAAGTTATTTTTGGCGCACCTGGTCAAATTTATACTTTACGACATGATACAAGCGATCGCGCTGCTTATATGCCAGGAGTACTACTAGCAATTCGCAAAATCTTGCAGTTAAAGTCGTTAGTATATGGATTAGAGAAAATACTTTAAGTTTTTCATCTCAAATCCCAAATCCCAAATCCCAAATCTCAAATCCCAAATCCAAAACCCGAATGCTTGTCCCACTGACTCGCCAAAAATTTAATCAACTTGTCCCCTTAATTGCCACTAGTCAGCAGTACAAATATTATTGGGGAAAATTTCCAGATTTTTTACAGAGGCTGTTAATTTCTGTTGTCATTGCAGGTGTTTATGTCCTAGCAAGACTTTTTTCCATACCTGGTTTTGGCCCAATTATATTTTTGCTAGGAGTAATTGGTGCTTTTTACTGGCTATGGGGGCCTATATTCTGGGCTAGTATGCGTAATGCCAAATGTCGCCGTTACAAATATAGTGGATTTTTTCGTGGTCGGGTTTTGGATTGGTGGATTACAGACGAATTGATTGGTAAACAAGAAACCGTTGACAACAAAGGTGATTTAGTCATAGTCGAAAACCGGGAAAAACGAATAAATCTAGAAGTGGGTGACGAAAGCGGATTTAGCGCTCAACTTGTAGCACCATTACGAGTTGAGCATAAAGTGATTGCCCGTGGTCAGAAAGTAGAAATGGTGGTAATGTCGAATCGTCCAGATTTGAGCAGAATTGAAGAAATCACCGATATTTATATTCCCAGTCGTGATTTATGGGTAAATGATTATCCCTATTTGCGACGAGATTATTTTCCGGAAGTGAGTCGTCGTTTACGCGATCGCCCCTCAGAAAGACCCCACAAACGTCGCCCTGTAGAGGAATAGAGAAATTGAGGATCGGGCGTCACACTATCATACCTATATGGGCAGCGACGATATGCCAATTTCCGCTAGAAGAGACAGCCCAAACGCGCGTAAAACGAAAGTCACCATTTGCAGGCCTGCCATTATAACTACCAGACAATTGCATTCGCACTGAAACAATTGCAACCTCTGTGTGGAGTTGAATATGTTGCTCAGAAGGTTTCAGCTCATTTATCTTTATCAAACCAGATTCATGAGCAGCTAGATCATCTTGTTTTGTTAATAATTCTCCCAGATGACTTGTGATGATAATTTCAGGGGCTAGTAGTTCATTCAAGGTGCTGACATCAGAAGCAAGCATCGCCAGTCTGAGTTGTTCTTCGGCCTTGATAATCTGAGTTTCAACTATTTTGATTTTATTCATGGTGTTTCTTTTCTGAATATCAACAAACTGCTATATATCAAGGGCAGAAACCGAATTTACGCAGATGGGTATGCCTCACGACAAAATGGGACACTTGTAAAGTGATGTAAAGATAATTGTGGAAACAGATCTCTGGTGTGTCCTTGTAGCTGCTCCCCGATCACCTAGCTTTTCCGTAAGCTTGCCAAGCTAAATCTACTAGACCCTCAACAATCGCGGTTGCGACTAATGCGCCACCTTTGCGACTGTCAATTGTTATGTTCGGTATCAGAGAATCTCGTAAGCGTTCTTTATCGCTATCTGTGTTGATAAAACCTGCTGGTGTTGCAATCACCAAAGCTGGTCTGATTTCTTCCGCTTCAATTAAATCAACAAGTGTAGATAAAGCCGTTTGCGCTTGACCAATGACAAATAAGCCTTCAGGATAACGTTTAGCTAAAGTTTCAATTCCCCAAGCTGCACGAGTTTTTTCTTTTTGAGGACGAGTAAGTGTATCGATGCTGCAATACACGGGGTTAGCAAAAGTACTTTGAATTTCGTAGTTAATACTTACCTGTACCATCGGCACATCTACGACAATAGTTGTCCGTGCAGCCAACGCTGCTGCCCCAGCTTGCAAAGCACGTTCAGAAAAACGAATCAAGGATTTATATTCAAAATCAGCAGTAGCATAAATTACTCGCCGAACAATTTCATACTCGGCAGGTGAAAAGACATGATCGCCAATTTCGCTATCAATTATTGCTAAACTCTCAGCATCAGTTATGTGCCATTCCATTGCGTTTCAGCACTCAGCTAACAGCTTTCAGCTTAAATGAGTCATTAGTCATTAGTCCTTTGTCCTTTGTCATTTGTAACAATTAGTCATTGCACCCCACCCCTTAATCCCCTCCCCGCTTGCGGGGCTGCGGTGTACACATAAATCCTCTGATCCCCCTAAATCCCCCTTTTTAAGGGGGACTTTGATTCTAGTTCCCCCTTTTTTAAGGGGGGTTAGGGGGGATCAAAACGCTACTAGGCAACTTTATAAGACTTCTGTGTACACCGCAGGCTTGCGCTTAGGGGCGGTTTTGGTGTTAGACAAAACCGGGGTGGGGTTCAAAGGGAATTATAAGTTGAAACTGTATCCCGCCTAGAACTAAAGTTCCAGGCTCATAGCGAAAGTCCACTCAAGTGGACTGGAACAAACTTTTTTTTGAGTCCTCTTCAGAGGACTTGCGCTATGAGACTCGGAATTTATTCCGAGGCGGTACAGATGCGCTCAACCTAGATTTGTGTGTACACCGTAGCCGTTTCGGGGAGACTGAGGGGGGTTAATTCAACTTTTGCGAGAGGTCTAATGACCAGTTTACAGTTCTGATGTTGAAGAACGACTGAAAAAGTTTGATAGGTAAGCAACTAATACACCGATGAGAAAACCAGAGATATTACGGACTAAAGGTATCCAATCGGAAGTACGAGTTACTACTGGACCAATACCGAAAGCGATAAATAAGATTCCCCACAGAGGAGAAAAAATTAAAGCCCATTGCCAAGCAAAAATTTGTCCTTCACGCCGGGGTTGAGCCGCAAAACCGCAAATAAACCCACCAATGATTGAGCTAATCAGCGTCAGAATCCACTGTTCTCTTGGTAGTCCAGGAACGACACGGCAACCACCTTGACGCAAACAGGTTTCAATGGATTCTAGAGCTTGTATGATTGCTCCGTCTTCCCCTTCTTCTCGTACAAAGTATAAGTTGCCAAAGCGTGTTTGTAATTCTACCCAAAACGTGCGGGGTAGTAACTTGTAAACTGCATCGCCGACATTGAAGTTAAGAATATTACCACCACTGGCATCAGCAACTAATAAAACACTTTTGTCATCAAGTTTCCAAAAATTCTTAATTGCTAAACCCGGTGTACGGTCATACTGAGTTAAAACTCTCAACTTCCAGCCAGTTTGAACTTCAAATTGTTCTAGCTTTTTAACAAGATTTTCTTCTTGAACTGAGTTGAGGGATTTAGCTAAGTCTACGACTGGGGTTGGGGTGTCTGGTAGTAACTCTGGATTGTCGTAAGCATGAGCGTAGGGAGGATGTGTTACCCAAATTGATCCTGCCAATAAAAATACTGCACCAAATACCAGAATTCGTCGCCAAAAACAATGCTGCATGGACTTTTTTATACGATTATCTACAGTAGAGGTGAACAAGTTGTTTTAAAAGATGAGAGGAAAACAGAATAATTCTTTACACTTTTTAACTTTAATCTAATTTAAGTCATTAGTCACTTAGTCAAATGACAAATGACCAATGACAAAATTAAAGTGGTTTTTGTGTGGGTGTACCGACAGTACGGGGAAATTTAGCTGGTGTGGGTGCTACTTTCCGTAGGTACAAACAGTGACGGAGACTATTACTCAATGGAGTTGTAAATTGATCTATTGCTTCTATTTCACCACCTAGTTGTTTCACAGCATCCGTCAAAGCCGTAGTTTCATCTTCTGTCCAGTTACCCCGATAAACTATGGCTAAACCACCTTGTTTGAGTAATGGCAAAGCGTATTCCGCACATACTGATACATTACTAACAGCGCGAATCATGGCTACGTCATAGTTTTGGCGGTGCTGGGACTGTTGACCGATTTCCTCAACTCTACCAGTTAGTGTTTTAGTATTATCTAACTGCAACTCTGGTAGAATCTGTTCAAGAAAAGCTGTTTTTTTGCGAGTAGAATCAACAAGTGTGACAGTGCAATCAGACAGTGCGATCGCAACAGGAATACCAGGAAAACCCGCGCCTGTACCAATATCAATAAAGTGGTGCGGTAATGAAGTGAAATCTTTTTCCCCATTTCTTAGTAAGGGTGCAATTCCCCGCAGAGAATCCCAGAGATGTTTCTCCCAAAATTCCTGGGCGTCGGTGATTCTGGTTAAATTAAGCTTTTGATTACCTTCTAAAATCAATTCATACAACCTCTGCAATTGTACCTGTTGTTCGGATGTCGGTTGCCAATTGAGAGTTTGCTGCCATATATCTGGCAATTCTGGTAAAGAAGGCGCGGTTAAGTCGTTCACAGTTTCACTCTTACCTTAACATTTTTGTTTGTAGTAAGCACTTTAGTGCTTAAAAGTATTTTTTCAAATTGGGATGCTCCCATTCTCTATAAATTAATAGACCTCTTGCAAAAGTCGAATGAACCCCCCTCAATCCCAATACTGCTCGGTTAAGGATTTGTCGTCGTAATTTTGGGCATGTAGAGACGTTGCACTGCAACGTCTCTACAGGTTTTAAATGTCAATCGATTTGTCTTATCCGAGCAGTATTGCCCTCAATCCCCCCGTGAACGGGGGGAAGATTTAGTTCCCTCCCCGCTGCGGTGTACACAGAAGTCAAAATTTTTCATGTTGAAACTGTATCCCGCCTAGAACTAAAGTTCCAGGC
>NZ_JCACKS010000072.1:0-11304 GCF_059505505.1 Pelatocladus sp.
TTTTTTACTGAATTCGGCTTTTTATTATACCCAATTTAAATGCTGAACAGCTTACCCGTAATGAAGATAGGAAGAACCTGTAAGCCCCATATAGTAATCTATCGCTGCATTTTGATAACGAGTTGCTTTTGAAATATTAATTAGTTTTGGTTTTTGCATTTATAAATTGATAGAAATCGTTGTACCTTTATGCTTAATATTCCAAGCAAGCGCGCTCCTTGTCAGTTCACCAAATTTTGCTTCTTGGTTGACCTATGTATTAGAGTGGAGAAATACTAAACTAACTGCGCCTCACCATAACCGAATTACCTTCTATCTTGGTCATGTAAGTTGAGAGTGGTTTTGTGGCTGGCCCATTTTGCACCTTACCATCAACTCCAAATTCTGAGGCATGACAGGGACATAAAAATATTTTTTCCTCAACTTCCCATTCCACCGTACAACCCATATGAGTGCAGGTGGGATTAACAGCTATCAGATTTTTACTTTTAGAAGTACCAATCACCAGAATGGAACCAAAAGGCGATTTTTCTTTTAAGATTTGACCTGTTTCATCTAACTCTCCAACTGTCCCCACATGAAGCCAATTTTCAGATTTAGATGATTTCCGTTTGAGTTTAGGTTTAGGTTGTGTCGCATAAGTAGTTGTGAATACTACAGATAAAGAACTTACAAACCAACTTACATTAAATAAGACAATAAAATCACGACGGTTCATAAAAATTGAGGTGTTTTAAAAATTAAATTCATGAGACAAGTTTTAGTTGTTTCATTAAGTAAAACATGATTGATGTTAGTATTTTTTACTAATGAATTGGGAGAGGAAAGAGATAAAATTTTCTTCCCCGCTTCCCAAGCTTGATAAATATGAAAAATCAACGACAACCAATTCTAGGGAAGGCTATTCCGTAAACGACGCAAGCAATTTATCGATGCAGCGCAATCACAGCCAAACATAGCTACAGCAGTATCGCTTTCCTCATCTGTAACTCCAAGCAGAGCATCCTCGTTATTCACGTCAGTAACATCAATCTCTGGTACGCCCTTCTTCAAATGAGCCAATTGTTTAGCATTAGCACAGAAAAATTTACCGAGTTTTGGATGTTTTACACAAGCCTTTTGGCTTTCTGCTGATACTGGCGTAGTAGTCGTATCTGTATGGTTTACAGGTTGGGGATTTACTGGTTGATTAGCGGTGCTAACTTTACTAGTCATCAACAAGGAAGCTACAGAAATTAAAGCTGTGGGTTTAGAAGTCAAAGCCAAGAGTAATTTTTTCACTCACTCCTCCTAGAAATAAATTGACTATCTAGATGGGTTTTCACCTGAATGCGCTAACTGTATAATTCATAACAAATAAGGGAGAAATTCTTCCCATCTTCGACAAACATATTGATAGCATTCCGGTGGAGAAATGACAAGATTGTTTAAAATATTAACCTCAAAATCAGAGTTAAATTTTATGAACAAAATAATGTCTTTTTGCGGATTATAGGTATCTATTGCTGCAAGTATTTGTGTTATTTCTTTTGGGTACAGAATCCACTCAGTTAAATAGGCTGTTAATCTAGCTTTAGTAACAAAATGAAGATTAAAGGTTTCGTCAAGTAAAATTTTCTTACCTGTGATTGTAGTAAAAGTGATACGGGAGAAATCTACAGCATTATTTATATTACAAATAACAGCCCCGCGCCCTGATTTTAAAAAACCTTTCCAAGCGGTATAGCTAATTAGCAAAAAACTTGTGAAATTCAACAATTGCTTGTACCAATTATTGTTAATCAGAAATATTGACTTCTTTTCGTAATTCTTTAGCAGCTGACACCATATTTTTCATTGATGAAATTACTTACTTGCGGCTTCTAAATCCTGCTACTTCCTCCTGCAACACGAGTGATTCAATGCCAACTTGATCGAGTTCCCGACCAATTAACACTAATTTTGTTTGACGCGGTTCGCCATGTTGCCAAGGACGGTCGTAAAAGTAATCAAATCGATTACCAACACCCTGTAATACCAAACGCATGGCTTTATTCGGAACTGCTACAAATCCCTTAATGCGATAAATTTCTTGCTGTTGCACCAATGTTTGCAAGCGTTTAACCAAAAAAGACGGCTCAAATGCTTGGTCTAGTATTAGTTGCACTGCATTAATCCCGTCATCATGTTCGTGATCTTCTTCTGTATCGTGGTGACTGGGACGACTATCTAAATTATCTTCTACCGCAGCATTGAAACCGAGTAGTAAATCGCCACTGATTTTACCATCCTGGCAAGGAATGACTTTTACACCAGGGGGTAAGTTCTGCTTGAGCCAATCCTGCACCCTCACTTGCGTTTGTTCGTCAACGCGATCGCTTTTAGTCAGCAATACTAGATCAGCACAAGCCAGCTGATCTTCAAACAGTTCCTCAATCGGTGTTTCGTGTTCTATGCTAGAGTCAGCTTGTCGCTGTGCTAAGAGTGCTGCTAAATCGCCTACATATTGATTAGTTGCTAAAGCTTCACAGTTCACCACAGTGATTACGCCGTCTACTGTTGCGCCTGTGCGAATCTCTGGCCAGCGAAATGCTTGTACCAATGGTTTTGGTAGTGCTAGTCCAGAGGTTTCAATCAACATACAGTCAAGGCTCGCGCGTCGCTTGAGTAATTCTTGCATCGCTGGTAAGAATTCCTCTTGTACTGTGCAGCACAGACAACCGTTGGTGAGTTCCACAATGTTACTCTTAGATTCTTCTTCATCGTCACAAACTTGGCACGAACGTAATAGTTCGCCATCAATGCCAACTTCGCCAAATTCATTCACTAAAACAGCAATGCGTCGTCCTTCGTTGTTTTGCAGTAAGTGACGAATTAACGTCGTTTTGCCTGCGCCGAGAAATCCTGTAATGACTGTAATGGGAATTTTGTGCATATAAAATTAAGTTGTTTGTTGATTAAAGGAGCGATCGCAATAAAGAAGTTTTAACCGCAGATATCATGCAGTGTTGCCAGCGTTAAAATTCAAATATTTATGTTCTGCAACACCGCCAAGGATGAGTGGTCAAGTTGTGGCTGGCGACCCCACAGCCCGGTCATCAGTCGCAGCAGTAGCCTTCGTGGGAAAGACCAATAAATTATCAGCCGCAGTACTAGCCGCCGCAGTTTAACCATTGGTAACCATTGATTAGAAAAGCTACGGTTGAGAATATCAGTAAAGGCTAGCACCACCCAGTTTTCATAGCGTCGCCAGCGATCGTAGCGTTTTAGCACTGCCAGAGAACCCAGGTCTTGTTTGTGTTGTTGTGCAGTTTGTAGCACTTGGGCTAGGGCAGCCGCATCACGAATACCCATATTTTGCCCCTGACCGCCCACCGGATGACAGCAGTGGGCAGCATCCCCTAATAATACTAAGCGCGGCTGGCAATAGCGACGGCTCTGCATCAACTGTGCTGGAAACACTAAGGGTTGGCTCAACAGAGTTAGTTTTCCCATTTGTTCGCCGTAGCGTCGTCGTAGTTCACTCATAAACTGGTCGCTTGGTAGACCAACTATTGCCTGAGCCTCTGCGTGGGGAGCAATCCAGACGATTTGGCAGCGATTTTCAGGCAAGGGCAAAATTGCAAAAGGGCCGCTAGACCAAAAACGCTCGTAGCCGATATTCTGGTGCGGTCGCTCTGGAGCAACAAAAGCTGTAATGCAGGATTGCCAGTAAGCCCAGCCGTTAGTTTTGATGCCAGCAGAAGAGCGAATTTGCGAGTTTACGCCATCAGCAGCCACCACCAACTGCGATCGCAATCGTTGTTGACCTTGGGAATTCTCTAGCACTACCTCTGCGGTTTGGGCTGCATAGCGCACCTCAATCACTTGAGTCTCATACCAGCAGGTAATGTTGGCTGCTGTTGCCACTCGTTGCTGGAGTGCCGCCATCAGCACCTTATGCTCACCACAGTAGTAAACTGCTGCTTCTCCCAAATCTTTAGGGCAAAACTCGACTCGGTGAGGATAGTCTGCGTCCGACAGTAATACCCGTGAAAAATGGCTAATTTTTGGCGCAATTTGCTCCCATAGCCCTAAATCACGAAAAATTTTGCTTGTCATCGGCGACAGGGCATAAGCTCTTGATCGCTCTGTTGCTTGCTGCTGTTGTTGTGCTTCCACTATTAAAATTCGCAAACCTGACGATTGCAGTCCACAGGCTAGTGTCAAACCCGAAATACCGCCGCCGACAATAACTACATCGCAGTTTGCCAAAAATGGATGCAGTAATGAGGTCATAGCTTGAAACTCACGCATTGGTCATAATGCTCGCTACCTAACCAAGCTGGAGGGAGTTTGGTTAGCAAAGTTTCTGTCCATCAATTCTGTACGTGAATTTGCCCGCACAGCGCGGAACATTCCAAATCGACACAGCCCTGCGCCAAAGGCCAAACGCATCAATAAAAACGTTGGCACTTCGCGTACAGATTTTATGAAACCAGACAATCCAAAACGCAGAAATCCGCTTGGGCGAACCACTCCTTGCCAAATAGAATCTAACCAAGAAGGAAGGGTTTCTTGCGTCCAATCAGTCGTAATTACCTCCCCTTCCACTAATCCTGTTGCTTCCAAAAGTTCGGAGAATCCCTCAATGCTAGAAAAAGCTGGATGAGACCACTGGTCTAGCAACTGTCGCATTACTGGTTTCTCCCAGAAATTTAGCGGTTTTTGGCGGTCATCTCTTTGATTCCAGTCAGCGACAATCAAAATTCCACCTGGCTTTAGTACCCGCATTAATTCTGTTGCAAAAACGGCTTTATCAGGCATATGGGGGCCTGCTTCGATTGACCAAACTACATCAAAACTGGCATCTGGAAACGACAATGCCATTGCATCATCGACTGCAAACTGGGCGTTTAGTTCTTGGGGTGTTAACTCCTGGGCGCGTTTTACTTGCTCTTGGCTGATAGTAATTCCTGTGACAGCAAATCCATAATCTCGCGCTAAAATCCGGCTGCTGCCTCCAATCCCACAGCCAACATCTAATACGGTAGTACCAGGAGGTAATTTATCTAAACCACCCCATTTAACCATTTCATGTACAAAGTCAGATTTAGCAACCAAAAAATCCTTGCGTCGTGGCGGCGAACCGTAGTGACCAAGGTGAATGTGTTCTCCCCAGTAAAACTCTAGGATGCCGTCAAGCGTCCATTGGTCGTAGGAATTGGCGACTGTGGATGAGGATTGATACTTGCGGGCAGTTAGAAAATAAGCCGCAATTCCAATTAGTAAAACGAGAAGAGAACCAATTACAAAATAAACTAATAAAGTTGACATTGTTGTGAAAGCTTTTTATGTAGCTAACCGTTGATAGATGTTGGTGTGTTTATGGTTCATCCCGAATTAGACGAGAGATCATAAGAGAAATCTTCCTATAGGTTGAACTTGCCATATTTTGCCAACCTCGAATTATTTTCCTGAGATTTAGAAAGGGTTGCTGCTTATCTTCTCTAAAACCTGTTTGTTTGACAAAAGGATGAACAGCAGTAGGAATCTTCCCAGTTCGATGAAGATAAAATTTTGGCATGATGATTAACCGAATCAGAATTTAACAAAAATACAGAGAAGTTATGCACGCCAGATATAGCGATGGAAAGTTAGTGCCATACCTCGTTGAAAATCTTTCTCTTTTCAAAGTAAAAAAATACCTGAATACTCACAAAGGAATTACTAATTGAAATTTAATATTAATTACTTATTTCGTGGAAAGTCGCCATTTGTAGCGTTTTAATGTGCGGTGCTTTCAAAATATTAGACCTGACGCTCATCATGTAATAAACCATCCGTGCCTCGCAGATGTAGAAAATTTACAAGTCAACTTCGGCGGGCATTCTGACTTACAAGGCAAGCCTTGATTACAGTTGCGGGACAGCGCCGGATTTGCACCGGACTTTCCCCCTTACGTCTGATGGCTGCTCCCATCAAAACCGAGATTCCCTTGCATATTAACACAACTGTGATTTGCTTGCGTAAAAATCAATGGTCGATCTATACTGGCATTCGTCATGAATCGGGGCAAGTTCAATTCCTTACCAAAGCTTGCTCTGGATTTTTATTGGACAATTCTTCTAACAATTTTTCAACACCACAATTTGTTAGGATTGCCAGCGTTTAGTGACATAACGTTGACAATTTTTTACATTGCCAAACCTAGTTAACTATTCTTTTCCATTATTGCAATTATTTTTCTACAATTCATCCACTATGCAAGCTCCATCCAAACTCTTTGAGGACTCCACAACGGATATCTATGTTGTTCGTCGTGATGGTTCGACGACACCGTTAGAAATTAATAAAATTCGCACAGTAGTTAATTGGGCTTGTTGCGGACTTTGCTGCAATTCCATTGCCTTAGAAGCACATCTAACAACTCGATTGCGCCCCGGTATTACTACACGAGAAATTCAAGATAATTTAATTCGCTGTGCTTTGGATTTGTGCGATCCTGAAGAACCTGATTGGCGGCAAGTGGCAGGGCGATTACATATTTGGAGTTTGTGGAAAGATACTCAAGTAGCCCGAGGTTATCAGTACGGTTACTATGCTCAAACTGTACATGACAAAGTGAGTAAAGGAGAATACGATCGCCACATCTTAATCTACACTCCAGAAGAATTAGAAATTGCCAACACTTGGATTAATCCTGACTGGGATGCCGACTATGATTACGCAGGAGCAGTATTACTGACGAAACGATATCTCCTGGCGAATGAGTTACCCCAGGAAGCATTTTTAACTTGTGCGCTCTTGATAGCCTCCGTAGAAACACAAGAGAATCGTTTAACCTGGGCAAGGGAGTTTTATGAAGCGATCGCCCGTCGTCAAATATCTTTAGCAACGCCGATTTTAGCGAACTTGCGGATTCCCAACGGTTCTCTTGCCAGTTGTTTCATTACGGCAATGGACGACAATTTAGAAAGCATTTTTGGCAGTATTCATGATGCAGCGCGGATTTCTAAAAATGGTGGCGGTGTGGGCGTGAATCTGTCTCGGATTCGGGCTACTGGTAGTTGGGTGATGGGAAAGAAGAACGCTTCTGGTGGTGTCGTTCCCTGGATTAAATTATTGAATGATACAGCGATCGCAGTTAATCAAAGTGGACGTAGAGCCGGTGCGGTTACTGTAAGTTTAGATATCTGGCATTTGGACATAAGCGAATTTTTGGAAATGCAAACCGAGAATGGCGATGCACGACGCAAAGCTTATGATGTGTTTCCGCAATTGGTTGTCAGTGATGAATTTATGCGAAGGGTGCAAGCAGATACAGAATGGACGTTAGTTGATCCCTATGAGGTGCGAACTCGTTTAGGGATTGAACTAGCTTCAACTTGGGGTGAAGAATTTGAACGTGCTTATCTGCAAATCGAAGCCAGTTTAGATAACTCGATTACTCTTTACAAACGGGTAAATGCACGTCTTTTATTCAAACAGGTGATGCGAACCCAATTAGAAACCGGGATGCCTTATTTATGGTTCAAAGATACCGCAAACCGAGCTAACCCTAATCAGCATGAAGGTTATATTCCTGGTGGAAACTTGTGTCAAGAATCATGGTCAAATGTCAAACCAGACAAAGAAGCACATTCATGTAATCTCCTCAGCGTTAATCTTGCAAATTTGGAGGATGAACAGCGAGCAGAAATTTGTCAGATTGCAGTACGTGTATTAGATAACACTATTGAACTTACATCACCCCCGTTTGCTGCTAGTGCCACCCACAACGCCAAATATCGCACAATTGGGGTGGGCTGTATGGGATTAGCTGACTGGTTAGCAAAATATCATCTCACCTATACCCATCTTCAGGAAATCAGCGATTTATTTGAAGACATTGGTTACTATTGCACCGCAGCATCGATGGAATTAGCGAAGGAACGGGGTGCGTATCCTGCTTTTGTCAAGAGTGAATGGAGCAAAGGAAATTTAATCGGAGCAAAACCACCTACTTGGTTTGAGCAACACGCTAGTAAACCAGAGCGTTTTTTACAACTGAGTCGAGATATCAAGCAATATGGGATTCGCAATTCACATATTACTGCGATCGCACCCAACACTTCTTCATCTTTAGTTCAAGGTTGTACAGCCAGTGTTTTACCCGTTTATAGCAAATTCTTCTATGAAAAGTGGGCAAAGGGTTCAGTACCCATCGCACCGCCTTACATTCGGGATCATTTATGGTTCTATGTCGAAAATAAGACACTGGATCAGAAAAAAGTTGTTCTCGCGATCGCCACAATCCAACAATGGATTGATACAGGAATTTCGATGGAATTGTTATTTAACTTGAACGCTGGAGTTTATTTCCCTGACGAACCAGAGCGATGTCTTAGCGCTGTTGATATTTTTGAAACCATAATGCTGGCTTGGAAGTTGGGTTGTAAAGCAATCTACTACATTCGCACTGTCCAAAAAGATAGTTTCAAAGAATCGAACGAGCAATGTGTTGCTTGTGCAAACTGAACACCAGTCATCAGTAAACACTTACTTGTACTGAGCGAAGTCTAAGTATCAGTTATCAAGCATAGGTGATGGGCAAAGCCCATTGCCCAATTAAGAGTGAAAACTAATCAAAACAAAATTTAAGATGTACCAACCAAGACAATCATTAATGCCAATTAATCCCGTTTTCAATCCGAATGGAAATGATGATACAGCAAACCGTTTAATATGGTTCGGAGAGACTACGAACTTAATGCAATTAAATGATGTTCGTTATTCGTGGGCTGTGTCTCTCTACCGTCAAATGCGAGAGAACTTTTGGATTCCCGACAAAATAGACGTTACTCAAGATGTCACAGATTACGTCAATCTCACACCTGGAGAACGACGTGCATTTGATGGCATTCTCAGTTACCTGACTTTTCTCGATTCGGTGCAAACCTGTAATGTGCCTCATATCAAAAACAGCATTACCGCACCAGAAATTGCATTGTGTATGGCGGAACAAATTTCGCAAGAAGCAATGCACAATCAATCTTATCAATACATCATTGAGACGGTGATTCCGAGCGATCGCCGTACACAAGTTTATGATTTTTGGCGGAGCGATCGCATTCTCAAACAACGATGCGAATTCATCGCTGGACTATACCAAAAGTATGTCGATAACCCCACACCAGAGAATTATTTCGTATCGCTATTGGCGGATTATTTGTTAGAAGGATTGTATTTCTATAACGGGTTTATATTTTTCTACAATCTCTCATCACGGATGCTCATGTCTGGGAGTGCAGATATCTTTAGAATGATTAACCGAGATGAACTTTCTCATGTGCGGCTATATCAAAAATTGATTCCAGAAGCGATGCAAGTTTTCCCTCACAGCCGCGAACAAATTTATGAAATGTTTGCTCTTGCTGTTGAGCATGAATGCAAGTGGACAGGACATATTGTCGGAGATGATATTCTAGGCATTACAGCCAACAGTACAGAAGATTACACAAAATATCTGGCAAATGCTCGCTTGAAGGCGATCGGTTTAGAGCCATTGTTTGGGGAAGCTATCTACAAGAAAAGTCCCTATACTCACTTGGAGCGTTTTTCAGATACTAAGAAAGAAGCGAATACAAAAGCAAATTTTTTTGAGGCGAGTGTGACCAGTTATGTTATGTCTTCTAGTATTGAAGGTTGGGATGATTTTTAAGAGAGGTTTATTATTGGTTTAGATGTCCAGACGCGATATATCGCGTCTTTAAAAATGCGTTTATGCTGCGATCGCTCGTAAATCCCGTTAAATACAAAACTAAATTAAGGATGTTATGAGGAAAAATTCTGTACAACACCAAGGATATACGGAAATATTCTGTATAATCCTGCCGTAAAGGGTGATTATACGGAAAAATTCGGTAGAGGATATGATCTTTCAAATCCAGTAACTTATATGGGACTAGTCATACGTAGTCTTGTCCTGTCACCAATGCCAATTCCGATCGCATAAACTCACGTCCCAAGTAAGCCGCATGATCCAATTGGCGGTTGAATAGTTGTAGCGATCGCCCTACCACACTTCATCAAACGTTAGATTTACTCAAAATCAAATCTGTATCATCAGTTGTACAATCTCTCCCATGTATGACGATACCTGCCGATTCCTTGCCGAACACTTCTGTGCCGACTTCGCCAGTTGGCTGTTAGGAAAGCCTGTCACGATGACAGAACTCAAACCCTCTGAACTCTCCCTCGATCCGATTCGCAAGGCAGCACTGTGCGGGGGTTCCCCCCGTTGAGGCAACTGCCGCGCCGATGCCCTAATTTTGCTGGAATCAGACGAATCTGTTTTGCATATCGAGTTTCAAACACTTCCCAAGAACAATATTCCATTCCGTGTTTTGGATTACCGCGTGCGAATGTACCGGAAAGATCCAACCAAACCGATGCGGCAAGTTGTGATTTATCTGACGGAGAGACATCATGCAGGAATCCACCGTTTATCGTTCGATCTGGAGAGAGGCTGAGGAAGAAAAGACACGGGCGATCGCTATCAATCTCTTGCGTAGAGGAGTGGCGATCGACATTATTGCCCCTTCCACAGGCTTATCGATTGAGGAAGTTCAACAACTTCAGCAGCAACTGAATGAGTCTCCACAAAATTAGCCCCAAGTGTGTGGCGATTGCGTCATCACAAAAAGGTTATCAGTATTGTCACCAAAGCGAACTGACAAGTCAGCGCTTGCGCTATCGCCGATCAAAATGACTTGGAATAGTAGCTGTAACGACAATTTGTAACTACAATGGAATATTGTAGCTGTCGTTCAGTTATGGAATATAAATGGGATGAAGCAAAACGTCTTGCTAATCTTCGTAAACACGGCATTGATTTTACCGATGTTCCAGCTGTATTTGATGGCGATATCCTAACGGTTGAGGACGATCGCTACAGTTATGGAGAGCAGCGTTTTGTCACATTCGGTTTGTTGCAAGGGCGAGTTATTGCCGTTGTCCATACAGAACGTGAGGATTGTACCCGTATTATTTCTGCAAGAAAGGCAACGAAATATGAACAACGAACCTACTTCGAGCAACTCTCAAACTGATTGGCAACGACTGGATGCAATGAGCGATGAAGATATTGATTTATCAGAATGCCCAGAGATTACACCGTCCATGTTTGCTAAGGCAGTTGTGAGACGGGGTTTACCTGCTACAAAAACCAAGTCTCAAGTTACACTTCGCATCGATAGCGATGTATTGGAGTGGTTTAAGTCCCAAGGGCGAGGCTATCAAACACAAATCGTAACTGCCTAGCTAGTAGGATTTGAGGAAAAGAAAACAGAGACATTACCTTGT
>NZ_JCACKS010000073.1:0-11243 GCF_059505505.1 Pelatocladus sp.
TCGATAGTAGAATCAGCATATTTAGCTCCACGCAATCAAACAGAAAGCATCTTAGCAAACATTTGGCAACAAGTCCTACAGGTTTCCAAAATCGGAGTGTATGACAATTTTTTTGATTTAGGTGGTCATTCATTACATGCTATGAATCTCATGGCATTAATTTATCAAGATATTGAGATAGAAATTCCTTTGTCGATGATTTATGAAAAACCAACATTAGCAGAATTGAGCGAGTATATTATCTACGCTCAAGAGATGAATATCCAACCTAAAGAACGTGCTTATGTGGTTTTTAATAAACAGCGAGAAAAAGCTGCGTTTTTGTTTCCTCCAGCCCTGGGATTTGCCGCAGCTTATGCAAATTTAGCTGATTATTTAAGCGATTATGCTATCTATACTTTTAGATATATTGCCGATGAAGCAAGTTTAGAAAAATATGCAGCATTGATAGATCATCTAGCAACAAATCAAGATATAAAATTGATGGGACATTCAGCAGGTGGTTTTTTGGCAATGTTGATGGCTCAAAAATTAGAAAGTCGCGATCGCGTGGTTTCTGATGTCATTTTATTAGATACTTACAGAGGCGGTCGTGAAGCTAAACAAGCTGAAATGTCAGAAATTATAGAAGGTGTTGATAGTTTCTTGTTAAATCCCAAACGTCAGGAATTAAGACGTTACTTTATGGAGAATCAAAAGTTACGCGATCGCACCTACAATCAAGTTTGGGAATACTTTAATTTCCTCTGGCATTCAGACATAAAAAATGTGCAAATTAATGGAACTATTCATCTCATCCGTGCTGAGGGCAATTATGATGTTAAAGATGATTGGATAAAAGCGACAAGGAGTAAACTAATCAATCATTATGCTTATGGTGTTCATCGTGAGATGATTGATCCTCCCTATCTCAATCAAAACGCTACTATTATTAATGAGATTCTCAGTCATAATTAAGAATTGAAATATTTCATTTAAATCTATCTTGATGGATTATTTGCAAATGGCACATTTATGGAGTATGTAAGTCCAGATAAAGGAACTTCGTTATGGCTTATCACACCTACAAATCTCCGCTTTTATGGTTAGCATCCACAATCAAAGACAGTCGAGTGAGTGTTACGGTGCAACCATTTTGTCAGGAGTTAGGATTGGTAACGGAGCAGTCATTGGATCTCAGGCAGTTGTTGCAAGTGATATTCCTGATTATACTGTTGCTGTAGGCAACCCAGCCAAGGTCATCCGCTCCCCGTTCCCTCTAAAGAGCTTTTTTAAGTACTCAAGCAGAATTAATTATACACAAAGTTCTCAAACGATCCCTTTAATTAAGACCTGCTTGCTCAAATAGCAAGCAGGTTATTTTTATAGATATTTTGTTCTACTTTAGTTGCCTATAAGCAGCTAAAATAATCTCTTCTGTTTCGTCCCAACCAATACACCCATCTGTCACAGAAACACCATATTTTAATTGCTGTTCTTTGCTAGGAATCACTTGATTACCTTCATATAAATTTGATTCCAGCATCATGCCAACTATTGATGTATTACCATGAACTATTTGTTGAATAACATTTTCAAAGACAAAAGCTTGTAATTTATAATCTTTATTTGAATTACCGTGGCTACAATCGATAATAATTCTTGGTGATAAATTCGCTCCTTTTAATTTTTCTTCCACTTGTTTAACACTGTCTACATCATAATTTGGTTTACCATTACCGCCTCGTAAAATAATATGACCGTAGGCATTTCCTCTAGTTTTAAAGATGCTCACCTCTCCTATTTGATTAATTCCTAAAAAATGGTGAGGTTTTTTAGCTGATTGGAGAGCATTCAAAGCCATACTAATATTACCATCGACACCGTTTTTGAAACCTACAGGCATTGAAAGCCCACTCGCCATCTCACGATGAGTTTGCGATTCGGTCGTGCGTGCTCCAATTGCAGACCACGTAATCAGTTCGCTAATATATTGAGGTACTATAGGATCGAGTGCTTCTGTACCGACGGGTAATCCCAATTCAGCAATTTCTAGCAATAAGCTGCGTGCCATTAATAATCCTTTTTCTATATGGAAAGAATCATCCATATCAGGGTCATTAATTAGTCCTTTCCATCCGACTGTTGTTCTTGGCTTTTCAAAATATACTCTCATCACAAGCAAGAGTTTATCTTGAACTTGTTCTGCTAGACTTTTGAGCTTATGGGAATATTCAATTGCTACTTTTGTGTCATGGATAGAACATGGGCCAACTACTATGAATTTTCTCCTATCTTTAAAATCTAAAATGTTTTCTATTTCTTGCCTATATTTGAGAATTTTTTGTTGAATCAAGTTTGTTAAAGGTAATCTTGATTTTAACTCAGTTGGAGTTAATAAAGGGTGATAGCTTTCAATGTGAGTATTAAATAATTTGTCTTGCATGGTAAATGGAACACTGACATTGTGTATAACATAAATTATTATAAATCAAAATTAGTGGCTTCTTTTTTTTTGATTTATAATTTTTGTATGTATTAACTTAAAAAAGATTAAATTATATTTAATCCAGAGTTGAAATTATTTTTTAAATTAATTGTTTAATTTAAAATTATTATTTTGTACGGTTCAGTTAAGTTCACAATTATTTATAGAAAGGCGTAGTTTGCTTCCCCCAGGATAATTTCACCTCTCTACATACCATTTTTTGTGTTATTACTATTAGCAAACGACGAGTTTTAATTACAAAGAAAGGCAGAGGGCAGAAGGCTGGAAGTATGAATAAAAACTTCAGTCGTGGGTATAAAGCCCAATGCGCGAAAAATAATTATACCTCGCGCTACGCGTCTCGGTATAAAGCGTCCTTGCTTCAATCCCACGTTTTTAAGCAGCAGGATAAAGCTGTTTTCATTGTTAGCTGAGTTCTTCCTTGACAAGATTCAGCAGGTACTCGTGGGTGGATTCAAGAATAGCCTTGCTTAGGCTCGGATCTGCAGCCGCTCGTGCGAGTGACACCGCTCCAGCCATGGCCGCGAACATGAAGCTGACCTTGCCTCGTTTCTGCGAATATGTTGTCTCAGGCAGATGTTTGGCAATAGCATTGAAGACCTCCGACAATTTTTCTGTGAAAGCTTTTCGCGTTGATGGGGATCGTCGCGCTACTTCGGCTGAGAGTGGAGGGAGCGGACATCCCGATGCCGGGTGATCTCGGTGATTCTCGCTCAAATAAGAGTCAAGCATGGCTGGGAAACCCCCTGCTTCCAGGGCAACTAGCATGGCATCCAAACTTTGGTTCAGTGCCAACGCCAACGACTCTGCAACGAGATCCTCCTTGTCGGCAAAGTGGGCATAAAATCCACCGTGCGTCAGGTCTAATGCGCCCATGAGCTTGGCGATTCCGACTTCTTTAAATCCGTGAGTCCGAAATTCCTTCGACGCGGATTCGACGATCCGCCGGTGGATTTCTATTTTGTGTTCGTCTTTGTAGCGCATAGGTCAATATGAGTAAATGATGGTCATCATATAACAATGATGCCGGATTGTGAGGCATTTGTACCAAGTATTTGGTCGTTGGAGATTGGGAATGTTGACTTGGAAAGGATTACATCCAATTTTGACTTTCAGTAATACTGCTTAACTGAACCGTATTATCTTATAGTTATCCAAAAATATATTGCTTTACCTCTTGTCATACAAGATTCCTTCTGATAACATTGCAATATTGACTAAAGACCAAACGGTCTGTGAATAACGATGCCAAATGTCCAAAGCAAAAATTACCAGAGAAAAAATTCTTAGAAAGGCAGCAGAACTGTTTAACCAGAAGGGTTATAGTGGTGTTTCAATGTCAGATATTATGCAGGCTACAGGATTGCAAAAAGGAGGAATCTATAATCACTTTCAAAGTAAAGAAGAGTTAGCACTACATGCTTTAGACCTTGCCTTTAACCTTGTCAATCAGCGTTTTATTGATGCTGTTAAAGGAAAAACCCATGCGATTGAACGCCTACAAGCTATCACTTCTGTATACCTAAGTTTTGTGCTTGGTGAGCCACTTATTCCTGGTGGATGTCCGATTTTGAATACAGCGATTGAAAGTGACGATACAAATTCTGTTTTACGTGCAAAGACACAGGAGGCAATGAACAGTTGGCGACAACTGATTTGTCAAATTATTCAAAAGGGAATTGCTGAACGTGAAATTTCTCAGACTGTAGAGGCAGATGTAGTTGCAACCATTGTCATTGCTAATCTTGAAGGAGCGTTGATGATGAGCCAACTCTACAGAAAGCGTATTCACATGCAAAGAGTGATTGAGCATTTAAATCAGTACTTGATAAGCCTTATTTCTCTACAAGACGAACTTGAACACAGATAAATTTTTTTGCTCTTTTAAAGACCGACTGGTCTAGTTTTTTTGAGATTTGGCAAATTTCAAGAGAGCTTAAAAAATTGATAGGTGCAAGTTTTCAGCAACATAATCAACATAATTATTTGTAAATGAGGTCTAAATATGCCCCATTCCAAATGCAAGCAAGTAGTGGATCGAGGCAATGTTGCGATCGCTATTGAAGGATAAGAGCCATGAAAACTAAGTCATCTGATGAGCTTGCGTTTAAACAGGTAATACCTCACTTCAAGTCAACAACCAGAAGGCTAACTCTAATAGGCAGCATCCTTCTGCTATCTGGCCTGACTATTGGTATCACACGCTTCTCAATAGAGAAGCGAAATGTAGAAAGTACTTCAGATGTCAATCTTCTCACTGTCAAAACTACAAATGTCAAGCCAGTAAAGTCTTATCAAGTCTCACGAACCTACACAGGAGAAGTAGAGGCGGTTCGAGCCAGTGAACTAGGTTTTGAGCGAGGGGGAAAGCTAGTTTGGTTTGGTGTTGATCGGGGGAATCGGGTCACTACTGGAGCTGCTTTAGCCAAGCTTGATACCACCAACTTAGAAGCTAAACGCCAAGAATTAATTGCTCAAAAAGACCGATCTGTAGCTGTATTGGAAGAATTCCAGACTGGACCTCGCAACGAAGATATAGCAACTGCTCGTGCTCAAGTTAAAGAAATAGAAGAACAATTAAAACTGGAACATCTAAAACGTTCCCGACGCAAGTATTTATATGAAACAGGAGCAATCTCAAAAGAGCAATATGACGAAGTAGCCTTTAATTCTAATGCCTTGTTTGAGCGTCTGTCGGCAGCTAAAAGTAATTTAAATGAATTATTGGCAGGAACACGTAAAGAACAAATAGCAGCTCAAAAAGCAGCAGTCAAACAACTAGAAGCCAGCATTGCTGATATCGAAATCACCATAGCAAAAAGTACTATTAAAGCTCCTTTTGCTGGGATCATTGCGGCTCGACGGTTGGATGAAGGAACTGTTGTGAATGCAGGTCAAGCAGTGCTGCGCCTCATGGAAGATGTTAAACCTGAATTAGAGATTGGTATTCCTGTATCATTGCTTTCCCAAATCAAAGTAGGTAATAAGCAAAGTGTTCAAATTGGGGAAACAACTTACGGAGCGAAAGTATCATCTATTTTGCCAGAAATTGATCCAGCTACCCGTACTCGTACCGTCATTCTGGCATTAGATCAGTCGGCAAAGCAATCAGTGGCACCTGGACAAATCGGGCGATTAAAAATTGCTCAAACCATCTCAACTACTGGATATTGGTTGCCAATCTCAGCACTTGTACAAGGAAAACGTGGCTTGTGGTCTTGTTATGCCTTAACTAAGATAGAAAATTCTCAAAAGAATTTATCCTTAGCGAATGCGAATGCAAATGCAACAAAACCTTATCGCGTCGAACGTCGGGACGTGGAAGTTGTGCATACCGAGGGCGATCGCGTTTTAGTTCAGGGAGCAATTCAGCCTGGTGAGAATGTGATTATTGACGGAATACAAAGAATTGTACCTGGTCAGCTAGTACATATCGCAGGCTCTTAGGACAAGGGAAGACAGACAAGGGAGAATAACCAAATTTATTTTAGAGAAAGCGATCGCTGACTGGTACGCCAAACAATCCAACATGACTCAGGTATTGTACACATATTCAATTCAGCAAACAGTACTAGCCGCAGTTATCAGGTATACGACGCAAGATTTAAACCCACCAACACTCACCAACAATGTGAAATGTTACCCAACCAAATTGGTAACTGATAACTGTTAAAAAAGGGCGTCAGAATTATGTCAACTCTGTTTTACCGCAATGTCCAATTACTACTTCTGACAATTTGCTTGATCGTTGTGTGGGGAATCTCTGCTTTTCTGACTATGCCCCGCCTTGAAGATCCTGTATTAACTCAGCGCAATGCTTTAATTAAAACTGCTTTTGCTGGAGCAACTGTCGAGCGTGTGGAAACCCTAGTAACTGATAAAATTGAGGAAGAATTATCTGATATTGAAGAGATTAAAAACCTTGAATCTACCTCACGTCCAGGCTTCTCAATTATCTCCATCGAACTGAAGGACACAGTCAAGGGTAAGGATGCTGACGAAGTTTGGTCACGTGTACGCAATCGCATTACAGATGCGATTCCACAACTGCCGTCAGAATCCTCACGACCCAGGTTTGAAAAACTAGAAATTAAAGCCAATGCTTTGATTGTTGCCCTGACTTGGAAGCTCAAGCAATCCACAGACTATACAATTCTACGTCGTCTGAGTGAGGAACTTAAAGATCAACTACGCTATATTCCAGGCACAACAAAAGTAGAAATGTTTGGCGATCCCAATGAAGAAATCATCGTTGAGATTAGGCCTTCAGATTTAGCTTCTCTTGGTCTGACAGTGCCAGAATTATCAAGGCAGATTCTTTCAAGCGATGCCAAGGTAGCAGCTGGTCAGCTACGTAGTTCAAATAACGATCTGTTATTTGAAGTTGAAGACGAACTTGATTCGCTAGAACGAATTAACCGCATTCCTATTCGTTTTGGCAACTCAGGTCAATTTACTCGCTTGGGTGATATTGCTCAAATTAAACAAGCAACGGTTGAGCCGCTTGCCAGTTTGGCTTTAGTCAGTGGTCAGCCAGCGATCACCCTAGAGGTGCTGGTGGAACCGGAGAAACGTCTTGACGATTGGAAACATGCTGCTGATCAAACTATAGAAAAATTCCGCGCCCAGTTACCAAGTGGTATTGGTTTAAAAGTTCTCCTTGATCAGAGCAATTATGTAGCAGCCCGCATTCGTGTTGTCCTCCAGGAATTGCTAATTGGTTCAGTCCTGGCGATGATTGTCCTCTATTTTATGATGGGCTGGAGATCTGCACTGGTTGTTGCTGTCACTTTGCCTCTGTCATCTTTAATAGTATTTGGAGCAATGCAAGTATTAAAGGTGCCATTGCATCAAATGTCGATTACAGGACTAATTATTGCCTTGGGTCTTCTGGTTGATAACTCCATTGCTGTGGTTGATGAAGTGCAAGTCCGCTTGCATGAAGGGATGGCTCCAGAACAGGCGATCGCTGATAGTATTAAGCACTTAGGTGTTCCACTTTTGAGTTCTACTATTAGCACTGTTTTAGCTTTCTTGCCCATTGCTTTAGCTCCTGGGGGTGTGGGGGAGTTCACTGGTACTATTGGTTTGAGTTCAATTTTGGGACTTATCGCTTCCTTAATTACATCGTTAACTATTTTACCTGCGGTGGCTGGAAAGTTGCATGATTGGACTCATAGGGGCCATACTAGCCGGGATGTTTGGTGGGAAACAGGCTTTTCTCATCCTCAACTCACGCGAGTTTACCGTTGGACTTTGGATAAAGCTCTTGCTAGACCAGTTATAGCAATAAGCATGTCTCTGATTTTACCGATAGCTGGTTTTGCTGTAGCTCCCCATTTAGATATGGAATTTTTTCCACCTTCAGGTCGGGATCAGTTTTACATTGAGTTAGAGCTACCAATCCAAGCATCATTAGAAAAAACTGAATCTAGTGTTCTACAAGCACGGCAGTTAATCCAAAAGCACCCAGAAGTCACTGATGTTCATTGGTTTATCGGTAAAAGCGCTCCTAAAATTTACTACAACATCATCAACAATCGTGATAATTCCTCTAATTATGCCCAAGGTCTAGTGCAACTGCAACCCAATGTGTCACCATTGCCAGTGATTCAAACTTTACAAAAAGAGTTGGATCAGGCATTTCCTTCAGCTATAGTTTGGGCGCGACAATTGGAGCAGGGTCCACCATTTGAGGCTCCAATTGAGTTACGGCTTTACGGCCCTGACTTGCAATACTTGCGAGAATTGGGAAACCAAATGCGGTTAGTATTAGATCAAGTTCCTGATGTACTCCACACTCGCGCCACTTTAGCTGAGGCTTTGCCGAAACTGAGCTTAAAAATTGACGAAGAAGAAGCAAGATTAGCAGGACTTGATAAGAGTGCGATCGCCCAGCAGTTAGATAATAGCTTAGAGGGTGCTGTGGGTGGCTCAGTTTTGGAGGATACGGAAAATCTGCCAGTGCGTGTGCGCTTGTCAAATTCCAAGCGTGGGAACCTGGATCAAATTTCTTCCTTAGATTTGCTATCAAACAACACTCCAACATCAGGTCAAGAACGTGCCAGGATTCCCCTCTCAGCTATGGGTGATGTTCAACTTATGCCTGATGTGGCAACTATTTTTCGACGCAATAGGCAAAGGGTAAATAAATTGCAGGGATTGCTGAGTGCTGGGGTACTACCAGCAAAAGTTCTAGCAGATTTCCAACACCGTTTAGCAGCTAGTAACTTTCAGTTACCCCCAGGTTACTCATTAGATTTTGGAGGTGAGGCAGAAATACGAAGTACAGCAGTTACGAATCTCTTGTCAACCGTGAGTGTATTGCTGGTGCTGATGGTGGGGACGCTGGTGCTAACTTTTAATTCTTTTGCGATAGCAGGGGTACTCGGATTAATTGCTATACTTGCTGCGGGTTTTGGGTTAGGCTCTTTGAGTGTTTTTGGTTATCCGTTTGGATTTACTTCTATCCTTGCCACGATTACGCTCATAGGTATAGGAATTAATGAAGCCACGGTTGTTTTGGCCGCTTTGTTAGAAGACTCCCTTGCTCAACAAGGCGATCGCCAAGGAGTGCGTGAGGTTGTGGTTCATGCCACACGTCACATGATCTCTACCACTATTACCGATATGTGTGGTTTTTTCCCTTTGCTTTTTGATAGTACAGGTTTTTGGCCACCTTTTGCGATCGTCATGATTGGTGGTTTGGTTGGCATTACTCAATTATCCCTTTATTGCGTACCTCCTGCCTTTTTGGTCTTGGCACGCAGACGTTCTAAAATCAGTTCTTTTGGCAGCAAACTGTCAGAGTTGGATGCACAAGCTTGAGTCTGAACTCTGCTTTTGCTAATTTGATTAGTCAGCTATTAAATCAACTGAGAGTTGTAAAGTTAACAGTGGCAGGAAGTTTTACTCTATCTAAAGCACTGCCTCTGTCCAAAAGTGCTACCAAGCAAGATATCTGGAGGCAAACTGTGAAAGTTGAGCTACTTGACCGTGAAGCATCTAGGAAGCAAACTGTGAAAGTTGAGCTACTTGATCCTGAAGCATCTAGGAGGCAAACATCATATTATACAAGCAAACAAAACACAGTAGATAATTTAGAGTTAGCCCAGTTAAAATTAGAGCAAATTAGCACTTTATCGCTAACACTTAATCAGCAGATTTTGATAGAGTTAGATAACTCTACAAGAGAGCTTTTGAAGAATTGTAGTATTGATGCTTGTTTTTGGCCTCAAAACAGTTTTATCAGAATTGATTGTGATAATTCGCAGCTTTTTTCCTACCTAAAGCGGCATAGAAAATGGTTGTTTTATCTTCATCAAGTCGTTCATAAATTAGTAGCAGAAATTAAGAAAATTGAAGTAATTTATCAAGAAGGAGATAAAATAGATATATTTTATAGAACATTAGATTAATTTAAAAATTATGTGAATATAACTGCATCTGAATTAAAGTATATCAAGATTTTTATCTATAAGATATTTATCTTTGAGAAAAAAATGAGAATATAGCGCTTCTCGTTTGAATGAAGTACAGCTTAATCAGTGTGCATCTGTTTCTGTTTTTTATATTGTCCTGAATCCAATTGCAAACTGCTATATGAAATCGCTCATATATTGTCGTCAGTTAGCTCAATTTTAATTAAAATAAATAATAACAGTTTATAGTTTTTATTTATTTTGATGTCTTCGTCTAACCTACTACCTATAGCTATTGATGCCCATGCTCCTCTCCCAATTGCTGTTCAGGTTTCTGAACAAATTAAGCTATTGATTGCAATAGAATATTTAAGAGCTGGAGATTCCTTGCCAACAGTTATTCAACTAGCACAAGACCTGAATATAAATCACAATACTATTGCATTAGTATATTCAGAATTAATAGAAACTGGATATCTAGTAGCTAAAAGAGGAAAAGGAACTTTTGTTGCTAAAAGTGAATTGTTGCAAAAGTCTATTAGTCGCAATTCTCTCTATCGAGTTTTAGAACAAGCTTTTTTGATTGCAACTCAAATGGAGTTAAGTGCATCTGAGTTTGGATTGACTGCTTATGCTGTAGCAGTAAGTTCACATGAGCGTAAACAAGTTGTTCCTTTGAAGATAGTATTTGTAGAATCTCTTCAATCTGAGGCTGATTTATATTTTCATTCTCTTCAATCAGAAATCAGTCATCCTCTATCCTTGCTGTATTTAGAAAATTTGCAAACTGGTCAACCAGTAGATTTGAAAGAATTTCATTCCTCTGATTTAGTGATTACAAATTCTCAGTACGTATGGGATTTGACTCAAATCACAACTCCAAAACAGGAGGTGATTGGGGTAAATTTTGAACCAGATTTACAACTTCTAACAAAAATTTCAAGTTTAAATCGTGGCAGTCAGGTGTTGCTTGTTAGCCAAAAATCTGGCGAAGGAAAAAATATGAAACAGATGTTAGAAAAATCTGGCGTTTCTCACTTAAACTTAAAGTCAGTAAATATTGAAAACATTGAATCATATTTTCAGTTGTTCAATCATGCTGATATCATCTGTGCTTCTAAATCTGTGTGCGATTATATATGTGAAATTAGCCCTCAATCTGAAAAGGTTATAAATTTTACTTTCATCATTAATAGAGCTAGTCTCTCTGTTTTAAAAACTCGCTTAGTTGCTGTTCAAATGAAAAATTAAGTTTTCGTTAATTTATAACCTACTAGAGCAGGGCAAACGCACCAAAATTTCCAAAAAGCTGCAATATGTTTCTGGAAGCTTTC
>NZ_JCACKS010000074.1:0-11225 GCF_059505505.1 Pelatocladus sp.
CATCCACCCTGCCGATCCTTGTTCTACCAGTTCATAAATTTGGCGAAGGTATTGGATGTGGAATTGTATGTAGTTGGCGCACAAGTGCAGGTAGAGGATTTCCTGAGAATGAGTGCATTCTGTGAAGGCATCCAACTGGTAGACGAATATGAAGCGATCGAATTAGCCAGCGTATAGTTAGGGTCAATAGCCGTCTTAAAAATGGGTATGGGGGTAAGGAGTTTACGAGTGTAATCATCTTTTTATGCACAGATTGTGTGATTGATTACATGGGGTTCTAGCTAGGAAAGAAAGTAAAGGTAAAAGCTAAGGAAGGGGAATAACTATTTTCATTCCCTCTTTGTGGGCGCGACCTCCTTAAAGGAGGAACTACGCTAACGCCCCTGGGGTTCTATCTTGAAAATAGGGGAAAATCAACAAATGAGGGAATATCATGGCTAAACCTGTTCTAATTACAATAGACGACGACCCAGAAGTTTTACGCTCTATCGAGCGCGATTTACGCCGCGAATACGGCGAAAACTTCCGTGTACTGCGTGCTGATTCTGGTCAGATGGCTCTAGAGACACTGAAAAAATTGAAACTACGCAACCATCCTGTAGCTCTATTGTTAGTGGATCAGCGAATGCCAAACATGACCGGTGTTGAGTTTCTTGAACAGGCTAAGGAAATTTTTCCAGATGCCAAGCGTGCCTTACTTACAGCATATGCTGACACTGATGAAGCTATCCGTGCGATCAATAAGGCCAAAATTGATTATTATTTGATGAAACCGTGGACACCCCCGGAGCAGGGTTTGTTTCCAGTACTTAACGATTTGCTTGAGATTTGGAAAAAAACCTATCTTCCGTGCTTTGAGGGTGTTCGTGTAATTGGCGATCGATGGTCTCCCAAAACGCATCAAATTAAAGATTTCTTGGCTCGTAACCATATTCCTTATCAATGGTTGGATATTGAATCAGAAGAGGGAAACAAGTTATCTAGTTATACCAACCCTGATCATGTAAACCTACCACTACTGTTCTTTCCCGACGGTTCACATCTTCTACAGCCGACAAATATTCAAATTGCTGAGAAAATCGGCTTGAAAACTCGTGCTGAAATGCCGTTTTACGATGTGATCATTGTGGGTGCTGGTCCTGCTGGTTTAGCAGCAGCAGTGTACGCGGCTTCCGAAGGATTACATACTGTGATTGTAGAAAAAGAGGCTCCGGGCGGACAGGCTGGAACTAGTTCCAGAATTGAGAATTATCTAGGTTTTCCGGTGGGTCTAACTGGGGGAGATTTAGCTAGGCGTGCTGTTGCACAAGCCCAGAAGTTCGGAGCAGAAATTCTGACACCACAGGAAGTAAAAGGCCTACGTGTAGATGGTCAATATCGATATATAACACTAGCAGACGGATCAGAAATAAGTAGTCACACAGTAATTATTGCAACTGGTGTATCCTATCGTAAACTCAACGTGCGTGGCTGTGACAAGTTAACAGGTGCTGGCGTATACTATGGATCAGCGATGACCGAAGCAATGGGATACCAAGGTGAAGATGTATTTATTGTTGGAGCAGGCAATTCTGCCGGACAGGCTGCTATACACCTTTCTAGATACGCTCGCTCAGTAACCCTTCTCGTACGCAGGGACTCACTCAAGAAAAGCATGTCTAAGTATTTAATTGATCAAATCAAACAGACGAACAACATCATAGTAAAAGTGTTAAGCGAAGCTACTGAAGTGTTCGGTAAAGACAAGCTTGAGGCGATCACTATTACCAACTTATTAACTAATGAGGTCGAAACTCTCCCTGCCTGTGCCCTTTTCATTTTTATTGGCGCAACACCACATACCAATTGGTTGCAAGATATTGTCGAGAGAGATCCAAAAGGCTACATTATGACTGGTCCTGATGTTTTGCATGGTCAGATGTACCCTAAAGGATGGACATTGTCTCGATCGCCATATCTTCTTGAAACTAACATACCAGGAATTTTAGCAGTAGGTGATGTGCGCTATCAGTCAGTGAAACGAGTTGCCTCAGCAGTGGGTGAAGGGTCGATAGCTATTCAATTCATACATCAATATCTCTCATCCTTATAAAAACAAAAAACACTTTAGGTTTTCCCATGCTTAATTTGTTAAAAAAAATACCGTTGTTCAAAGACTTGACAGAAAATGAGCTGATGCGTTTGGTGAGCGGTACTAACATCTGGCTGAATCCAGGAGATTTACTGTTTAAACAAGGAGAGCCTGCAAAATGTTTTTACATGGTATTTGAAGGAGCAATTCGCTTAACACGAGAGATCAATAACCAAGAAGTTGTTTTAGCTACATATGAAACTGGGACATTTTTTGGTGAAGTTCCCCTCCTTGCAGGTACAGTTCACCTTGCAAGTGGACAAGCAGTTAATCAAAGTCACGTATACTGCTTGCACGAGGAGCAATTTTGGCAGATGCTCATGTTTTGTCCATCAGTGAGAAACGCTGTTCTCGGTTTTATGGCAAGCCGAATGCAAGAGTTACAGATGTTGTCTCATCAACACGATAAGCTTATTTCCTTGGGTACGTTAGCTGCTGGTCTTGCTCATGAACTGGGTAATCCAACAGCAGCAGTACGTAGAGCAGTAGGACAGTTGCACGATACAGTCAGTGTCTTGCAAAATTTCTCGCTTGCGTCTACCAAACAACACCTCACTCCAGCTCAATTGGAGTATCTCTTGGAGATCAAGAGTAAGGCAATGGGGCGGGTGGCTCAACCGTGCAATTTTGATCCCTTGACTCAGATAGATTTGGAAGATGAACTATCCGATTGGCTAGAGTCACATGGCGTTAGTGATGGCTGGGAATTTGTACCTACCTTAGTTGCATTAGGAATTGACGTTCAGCAGTTAGAATTTATTGGTAAGCAGGTGAATGCCAATGCATTCAAGTATGTACTCACTTGGTTGGAGACAACGCTAGCTACAGAAAGTATGCTGAATGTCCTTGAGCAGGGCGTTGATCGGATTTCTGAGCTTGTCAATTCTGTCAAAGCATACTCATACATGGATCAATCTCCACTAAAGGAGGTATCTGTTCATGAAGGTATTGAAAGTACACTCACTATTTTGAGCTATAAGCTCAAAAAGCATCGTATCCAAGTGGTGCGTGAATACGAACAAAATTTACCAATGATTCAAGCATATGGAAGTGCGCTCAATCTCGGATTTTCGATCCGTTTTTCACAACTAAAGGTATTGGTGTAGGAACAGGACTAGGTTTAGATATTGCCTATCGAATAATAGTAGGTCAGCATGGTGGGCATATTCGCTGCTTCTCAAAGCCCGGCGACACATGCTTTAAGGTTAGTTTGCCTTTACGCTCGTTTCAAGAAATGAACAGATATAAAAATGAACTCGCTCTTACTTCTAAAGAGTAGATCAAGGAGAATTTATGGAGTGTACACATCTCAATCAGATACAAGCAGTCACATCCATTAGTGTTGGATGTGAGGAATGTTTGGCAAGCGGAGATACTTGGGTACATCTACGGGTTTGCCTAACTTGTGGACATGTTGGTTGTTGCAATTCATCCAAAAACAAGCACGCTACCAAGCACTTTCACAATACTGGTCATCCTCTTGTAAAGTCTTTTGAGCCTGGTGAAAATTGGATCTGGTGTTATATTGACAAAACCTTCGTGCATTGATCATTAAGTTTGATAGAAGTTAAAAAAAATGAGGTTTTAGATGTGAAAACCTGGTTCCAACCTCCTCGCCTGCGTATTGGTGTAGAAAGCGAAGAAAAAAATGGTCATGCTACTTGGCTGGAACTTTTCTATGATTTGGTATTTGTAGTTGCAGTATCACAAGTTGCCCACAATCTCAGCGAAGATGTTTCCCTATCAGGATTTTTCAGCTTTGTGTTTCTATTCATACCAATGTGGTGGGCATGGATTGGCACGACATTTTATACCAATCGATTTGAGATTGATGACATAGGTCATCGCTTGCTGACTGGTGGGCAAATGGTAGCGATCGCCACCTTAGCGGTAAATACACACCACGGCTTGGGGGAAAGTTCTGCTGGCTTTGCTCTTTCCTATGCTGCCGGAAGAGCTATGCTTGTCATTGAATATCTGCGTGCTGCAAGGCATATCCCTTTAGCACGTCCACTAGCAACTCGTTATGCACAAGGTTTTGCGATCGCAGCTGTTCTTTGGCTGCTCTCTGTATTCGTACCCATGCCATTACGTTTCGGCTTTTGGGCATTGGGATTAATTTTAGATTTCGCCACACCTTTGACAGCAAAACAGTTACAGTTAGGACTAACCCACCATATTGAACACTTGCCAGAACGTTTCGGGCTATTTACCATTATTGTCTTGGGCGAGGCGATCATAGGCGTGGTTGATGGTCTCTCCAATCAAAACTGGGATGCTAAAAGTGCGCTTGCTGCAATATTCGGTTTTAGTATTGCTTTTAGCTTGTGGTGGGTCTATTTTGAAAATATTGGTAATTCAGCTTTGCGTTCTGCTAATGCAACTGGTCAAATAGGCGTTTATCAAATTTGGCTTTACGGACATTTACCCTTGGTGATTGGACTCACTGCTACGGGAGTTGGCGTCAAACACATCATATCAAGTGAGCCTAGCGTAGCGCTGCCCCCGCCAGAGCGTGTACTTCTCTGTAGCATGGTCGCATTATGCTTATTAGCTCTAGCTCTTTTGCATCGTACTGGAGTTATACGCTACTGTAAAATCCGTTCTAGGTTTCGCCTTTATTCTGCATTTATCCTTCTTATACTTGCCATAGTTGGCAAAGGTTTGTTGCCTGTTGTGGTCATCGGACTTGTAGCTATAGTATGTACTGTTCAAGTAATTCAAGATTTGTACCAAAGCCGTCTCTTGGTATTTTGAAAAGTCCTGTTTAAATCTTGCTTAAAGCTCTTGTATTATTTTCAACTACAGTTCCATGATTATGAGTGTAAAACTGCTTTATTTGAGAGGATATAATTATCATGGCTAATGTTTCCCAACCAGTCATTACTACAGACATTAATACCGATTTTAGTAAAATCGTTGAATTGGTGTTAATCGAAAACAAACAAGTTTTAGAAAAAATCAATTATTCATCAGTTATTCAACTTGGGCAAGCAATTATGAATGCCCAAAGAATCTTTGTAGCTGGTGAAGGTCGTAGTGGTCTGGTGACTCGTATGTTTGCTATGCGGCTAATGCATTTGGGACGGCAGGTCTATGTTGTTGGTGAAACGATTACTCCAGCAATTCAACAAGGTGATTTACTAATAGATTTCTCTGGTTCGGGCAGCACAGAACATGTTTTAGAAATTGCGTGCAAAGCAAAAGAAATTGGTGCATATATTGCTAGTGTCACAACTCAAATTGATTCTCCTTTAGCCAAGATAGCTGACTTTTTAATTCACATAGAAGCTGCGGCTAAACAAGATCATAGTCATCAACATTCACAACAATTTAGTGGTTCACTATTCGAGCAATCTTCTTTGTTGATCTTTGATGCTTTATTTCATTTCTTATCTCACACTATCAATAAAAGTTCTGAAACTCTTTGGGCATTGCACGCCAATCTTGAATAACTAACACAAGCTCAAAGTAAACTATTTTTTTGAACAAAAAGAGGTTTTTCAATGAAATTGCAAGTTTCTGTAGATTTGTTGTCATTAGAGCAAGCTATCAAATTGCTTAAAGATGTTGTTGATTATGTAGATATCATCGAAGCTGGTACTCCTTTGATTAAGCAAGAGGGGTTGAAGGTTGTTGAAACTTTCAAACAATCTTTTCCAAATAAGCTCATTTTTGCAGATATGAAGACGATGGATGCTGGAGGCTTAGAAGCTGAAATGGCATTCAAAGCAGGAGCAGACTTCACTACAATTCTAGCTGTATCAAATGACAGCACTATTCAAGGAGCTATAGCTGCTGCTCGTAAGTATGGCAGATATGTGACTGCTGACATGATTTCCGTTTCAAATCGTGTGCAACGCGCCCGCGACTTAGAAAAGCTGGGAGTTAATTACTTGGAACTGCACTGCGGATTAGATGAGCAGGCTAATCACTTGTGTGCTTCGACTGCAAGCGAACTTACAGCTCTACGAGGTGCAGTTTCTATATCTCTCTCGGCCGCGGGGGGTATCAATGAAAATACGATTCAGGAAGTAGAAGCAGCAGGAGCGGATGTAGCAGCAGTTGGTGCTGCGATTTACAATGCTCAATCTCCTGCTGAATCTGCACGTCGTTTACGAGAGAAAATAAATTCTAAAGTAAAAGCTCTAAAGTAACAAGAATCATTGTAGGAATTTTCCCCTAATTTATTTCTTGGCGGTACGAAAAGTTGGTGCAAGATATCAACTAACCTCACAGAGAAATTCAAAGCCCTTGTTGTAGCATTTGGTGTTGTGTTAGGCGTGTATTTGAATCTGATTTTTCACAAAAAATATGATGTGAGCGCCTAACGCACCTTTAAAAATTAGATTGGAGATCAGCTATGCAAACAAAAGATTTGCTTATACAAAAGCTAGATAACACAGAGTCAAAAGATTTGATAACAAAATCTCTTCTTGATTTGTTTCTAGAGCAAGTGCAGGCTCAACCTCATAAAGAAGCAGTTGTATGTGATCATTGTGAGCATGAATGTCTAACTTATCAAGAACTCGCCAACATCAGTTCACGCTTGGGTGATTATCTTCAGCATCTTGGTGCAAATGTTACACTTGAAGAGGCGGAGGATTTTGAGTTCCCATCCCCACTAATTACACAGGATAGACTTTGCAAACAACCGTGTTCTGACAATTTAGCCTATGTAATTTATACTTCTGGTAGTACGGGAAAGCCAAAGGGTGTAATGATAGAACACCACAGTATCGTCAACCAGATGAATTGGCTGCAAAGTGTTTGCAAGTTAGATCACAACAAAGTTGTTCTGCAAAAAACACCTATGAGTTTTGACGCAGCACAATGGGAGATTCTTGCATCCTGTTGTGGCAGTAAAATTATTATGAGCCGCCCCGGAACCTATAAAGATCCAGAACAGTTAATTGAGACTACTATTCGACATCATGTGACAACTTTGCAATGCGTTCCGACGCTGTTGCAAGCGCTTCTCGACACCGACTTATTCCATAATTGTAAGTCACTGACACAAATATTTAGCGGGGGCGAAATTCTGTCAAAAAAACTTGCGCTACAATGCATCGAAGTGCTGCCAAAATGTGACTTAATTAATGTCTATGGCCCAAGTGAATGCACAATCAATGCTTCCGCCTTTAAAGTTGATAAAAATGCGATCGCTGATTATCCTGAAGCGATCGCCATTGGTACTCCCGTTCACAATACTCAGTTTTACATTCTCAACAACGATCAATCGCTAGCATCGGTTGGAGAAAGTGGTGAGTTATATATCGGTGGTGTTCAGCTGGCGCGTGGATATATTAATCGACCAGACTTGACAAAAGAAAGGTTTGTCAACGATCAATTTTCGACGAGTTCTGGAGATGCCAAACTGTATAAGACTGGAGACTTAGTCTGTTGGAATGCAGATGGTACTGTTCAGTTCGTTGGGCGAGTAGACAATCAGGTAAAACTTAGAGGGTTTCGGATTGAACTGGACGAAGTAAAGGTGGCAATTGAGAAACATGACTGGGTTAAGAACGCAGCTGTTATAGTTAAGAAAAATTCTCGTACCGGATACTCTGATTTGATTGCATGTATCGAATTGAGTCCTAAGCAAGCTGCTGTCATGGATCAGGGTGTCCACGGAGAACACCATCTGTCCAAGCAAAACAAGCTTCAAGTCAAAGCTCAATTGTCAAATCTTGGATATAGGGATATCGACGAAGAAAATTGTGTACCTGGCCAAATAGAAATCGATCTTCCAGGTAAAACACCGACCGAAGAACAGCGCCGATTGGCGTTTACTCGAAAATCCTACCGTTTATTCGAGGGTGGCGCTGTTCACAAAGCTGATATTATGCAGTTGCTAGATAGACAGATTACTGATGTCCAAACTGACAACTTCGCTGATTCTCGTGGCTTGGATGCATTAAGCCTCACAGAATTAGGTGAGATTTTGAGATATTTCGGTGCATTTCATAGCGATGAGCGTCTGTTACCCAAGTATGCTTATGCATCACCTGGCGCATTGTATGCAACGCAAATGTATCTTGAATTAGTTAACATAGCAGGGTTGAATGATGGTTACTACTATTACCATCCGGGACGCCATCAATTAGTACTATTAAATCAAATAGATAGTAAAGAAAAAACACGAATAAAAATACACTTCATTGGAAAGAGAAAAGCTATCGAGCTAGTTTATAAAAATAATATTCAAGAGGTACTCGAAATTGAAACTGGCCACATGTTGGGTTTATTTGACAAGATTCTGCCACCATATAAACTTACTATTGGAGATGCTAACTATACACCGGAAGTAAATGAGAAAATTCTCTGTCCAGACGAGCATTATTATTATCTAGGCACTTTTGATCTAGTACCTCAACTCAAGCCATTGTCGATTGAACCAGTTGATATTTATGTGCAGAGTCATCCTGGAAAAATTCCTGATTTACCTGCGGGTTTATACAAGTACAAAGACAGAGGCTTGCAAAAAATCTCAGACGATATCATTCTCAAAAGGCATGTAATAGCTATCAATCAGCTAACCTATGAGCAAGGAAGTTTTGGAATTGCCATGATTGGTAGAAGCAGCTGTAAATGGGCAAATTATTTCGCAATGGGCAGGAAGCTTCAACATTTGCAGATGAATGATCTAAATCTTGGTTTCTTGTCGTCCGGATACAGCTCCGAGACTGGTAATGATCTTCCTTCAGCAAAGCAGATAACAAAGATACTCAGTGCTAGTCATGAAGAACCGGGTCCTTCTTACTTCTGTATCGGTGGTCGCGTCAGTGATGAGCAGTTAATCAGCGAGGGGATGAGAGAAGACGCCGTCCAGATGAAAGGCCCTGCTGAGTTAATCAAAGAGGATCTACGCAACTTTTTGCCTGATTACATGATGCCTAACAAGATCATAGTTATAGACAAGCTACCACTTACTGCCAATGGTAAGATCGACGTTAAAGCGCTGGAAGCATCGGACAAAGTGAATATCGAAATGGCCCAACGGCCCATCATCAAGCCTCGTACAAATACTGAACAGCGAATAGGTGAGATTTGGAAAAAGGCGATGAAATGGGATTCTGTCTCAATATGTGATGATTTCTTTGAATCCGGCGGGAACTCACTTATTGCTGTGAGAATAATCAACGCTATCAATAAAGAGTTTGATTGTACCTTGCCTTTGCATACTCTTTTTGAAGCTCCAACTATCGAAAAACTCGCTCGTAAAGTGGACAGTGATGAAGTTGAACTTGCTTCGCGTTTAGTACGTCTATCATCCACAGGAGTCAAGAATCCCATCTATTGCTGGCCTGGACTTGGTGGTTATCCAATGAATTTGAGGTTGCTGGCAGAAAAAATCAATATCAATCGACCCTTTTACGGTGTTCAAGCCTATGGAATCAACCAAGGCGAAAAGCCATTTTCCTCTATTAGTGAGATGGCGGTAGAAGACATTAAGGAAATTAAACGTATTCAACCAAACGGCCCCTATACACTGTGGGGATATTCCTTCGGCGCACGGGTAGCTTTTGAAGTTGCTTATCAGCTTGAGCAGTCCGGTGAGCATGTGGAAAATCTCTTTTTGATTGCTCCGGGATCACCAAAGGTTGAAACTAATAATGAAGCTATTGATGGCAATCAACCTGTATTCACTAACAAAGTCTATGTGACAATTCTTTTCTCGGTTTTTGCAAGCACCATTACAGGTCTCGCACTGGAGGAGTGTTTGAAAGTTGCCAAGGATGAAAACAGCTTCGCGTCATTTATTGCAATATATAAGAAGCTTGATTTGGATCTGGTGAAACGAATAATCAGAATTGTACACCAAACATATGAAGTCAAGTACACATTCCGCGAACTAACCAAGAGACAGATTGTTGCACCTATAACTATTTTTAAGGCCGATGGTGATGATTACTCATTTATTGAGAGCCACAGTCGATATTCCCGAAAGACTCCAACGGTCATAAACCTCAAAGCTGATCACTACAGTATGCTTAAAATTACAGGTATTTGCGAATTGGTAACGGCGATTCAACGGCATCTTGAGACTGCTTAAGCGCTTCAATTCTCTATTATCGTACTTAGTTGAGCATTGTTATCAGCGCAACACTCATCAAGATTAGCAAATTTATAATACAATACGGTTCAGTTAATACCAAAATCCTTTGTAAAGTCCGTAAATTTACGGACTTTACTGGTAATTTTTTTGTATTCAAAATTATTAACTGAACTGTGTTGATGCATTTTGTTAAAATTTTGAGTGCTTTTTATCTTGTCACATCCTGCTAGATGCTGGCTACAAAATTTTCTGTTTAGTTTTCGGAGTTATATGTTATGAGTTCTAGAACCATTTATTTGATAGCAGCATTGATTGGTGGTGCTATTTTACCTGTTCAAGTTGCCCTGAATACTCTTTTAAAAAGTTATATTGGTAAGCCAATGCAAGTTACATTTATCTCATATCTTGCTGGCACTATCGCATCGTTTACAATTTGTTTCTTTGCCCACTATCCACTTCCTACTTTGACTTCACTTTCTCAAACATCGTGGTGGATGTGGATAGGAGGGTGTTTGGGAACTTTGTATGTCTGGTCAACTATTTTTGCCGCGCCTAAGATTGGGGCAGCATTGACATTAGGACTCACAATTGCAGGTCAGATGATTGCAGCACTTTTTTTAGATCATTTTGGTCTCATCGGGTTGAACAAATACCCAGCGACTTCATTACGCATAACAGGAACCTTGTTCGTTATTATTGGGGTTTCTTTGGTTGCTGCTCAAAAAGGGTTGGCTCAAAAGTAGTACTCCACCAAAATAATTTTGAACTGTCCCCAAGCACCGGGGTATTGGAGGTGGCACGCTGTAAAGGTCTTACAACCCCAGGTCTCAATACTGCTCGGTTAAGGGGAAATAGCAGGGCAAACGCACCTTAAAGTGACACATTAAAGGTTGATTTTTGGACAAATATATGCGTTTAGGTATACACAGTAAACCAAAAAGTTTTTCCACTTCTGTGCGATCGCTACAAAAGAAGTTGACGCAACTGGGGAATCGCGCTGCTGATTTGGTGATGCCAGTTATCATTACCATGCAG